>NZ_JBHYXC010000010.1:163137-198867 GCF_042751495.1 Streptomyces sp. NPDC059373
GGGGGGCCCCCGGGATGGGCGACGCCCCTTTCCAGGGCAGGGGGGCCCCTACAACGTCACCACAATCAAGTCCCAACAAATATGTCCCCCCCCACATACGGGGCGCCCCCGGCGGGGGGCCCGCCACTCGTGTGTGCTGAAGCTCAGTGGAACGAGTCGCCGCAGGCGCAGGAGCCCGTGGCGTTCGGGTTGTCGATCGTGAAGCCCTGCTTCTCGATCGTGTCCACGAAGTCGATGGAGGCGCCACCGAGGTAGGGCGCGCTCATGCGGTCGGTGACGACCTTCACACCGCTGAAGTCCTTCACGACGTCGCCGTCGAGCGAGCGCTCGTCGAAGAACAGCTGGTATCGCAGGCCGGAGCAGCCGCCGGGCTGGACGGCGACACGCAGCGCAAGATCCTCGCGGCCTTCCTGGTCCAGCAGGGCCTTGACCTTGGCGGCCGCCGAGTGGGACAGAAGGATGCCGTCCGTGCTGGTCTCGTCCTGAACCGTCATCTGCTTATCTCCCGGGTTGTACGGACTGCTGCCACCGACGATTAACCGGTGGTGCCCCGGATTCATTCCGGGTCCGGTACGTCTTTCTTCGATCCATGCTCGCACACCCCGGCCCGGTCCAGGAATGCGTCACATTGACGCGAGCGCCATCGTCAGGCTGACGCGAACGGGTTATGATAGATAGCGTCAAATAGACGATAAAGGTTTGAGCCGCCGAGAACCACGACCCGCAGAGAAAGGGCTCCGGCCCGTGACCACCACCACCGAACCGCTGGACGTCCAGCCCACCCCGCTCGCCCTGCTCCTGCTGGGCCGCGAGGCCGACCCGCGCAGCGAACGCGGCGTGGACTGCCCCGGTGATCTGCCCGCAGCGTCCGACCCGGACCTGGTCGAGCGCGCCCGCGCCGCCAAAGCCAAGCTCGGGGAGAAGGTCTTCATCCTCGGCCACCACTACCAGCGTGACGAGGTCATCGAGTTCGCCGATGTCACCGGCGACTCCTTCAAACTCGCCCGCGACGCCGCCGCCCGCCCCGAGGCCGAGTACATCGTCTTCTGCGGTGTCCACTTCATGGCCGAGTCCGCGGACATCCTCACCTCCCAGGCCCAGGCCGTCATCCTTCCCGACCTCGCCGCCGGCTGCTCCATGGCCGACATGGCCACCGCCGAGCAGGTCGCCGAGTGCTGGGACGTCCTGACCGACGCCGGCATCGCGGACGTCACCGTCCCCGTCTCGTACATGAACTCCTCCGCCGACATCAAGGCCTTCACCGGCCGGCACGGCGGCACGATCTGCACCTCCAGCAACGCCAAGCGCGCCCTCGAATGGGCCTTCGGCGAGGGCGAGAAGGTCCTCTTCCTCCCCGACCAGCACCTCGGCCGCAACACCGCGGTACGCGACATGGGCTTCTCGCTCGACGACTGCGTGGTCTACAACCCGCACAAGCCGGGCGGCGGAGTGACGGTGGAACAGCTCCGCGCCGCCAAGATGATCCTCTGGCGCGGCCACTGCTCGGTCCACGGCCGCTTCTCCCTGGAGTCGGTCGAGGACGTCCGCGCCCGCATACCCGGCGTCAACGTCCTGGTCCACCCCGAGTGCAAACACGAGGTCGTGTCGGCGGCCGACCAGGTCGGCTCCACCGAATACATCATCAAGGCGCTCGACGCCGCCCCCGCCGGATCCGCCTGGGCTATCGGCACCGAGCTCAACCTCGTACGCCGCCTCGCCAAGGCCCACCCGGACAAGCAGATCGTCTTCCTCGACAAGACCGTCTGCTTCTGCTCGACCATGAACCGCATCGACCTCCCCCACCTCGTGTGGACCCTCGAGTCCCTCGCCGACGGCAAGGTCGTCAACCGCATCCAGGTCGACCACGACACCGAGCACTTCGCGAAGCTCGCCCTGGAGCAGATGCTCGCCCTTCCGTAATGTGGCGCCGTGCGCTGCGTTTCTTGACGCCGCCCTCGCGGGCGCTTCGCTTGCTTCGGGGCGGCTGCGCCGGCCTCCGGCCGTCGTGCCGGGTGCGGGCGCGTCGTAATGTGGCGCCGTGCGCTGCGTTTCTTGACGCCGCCCTCGCGGGCGCTTCGCTTGCTTCGGGACGGCTGCGCCGGCCTCCGGCCGTCGTGCCGGGGTGCCGCGCGTCGTAATGTGGCGCCGTGCTTCTGCGGCCTCTGCGTGATGACGAGGAGGACGCCGAGGCGGTGCGGGTTGTTTCCGCGGCCGCTTTCGGGTCCTCGCGGGTGTTCCCGGTGCCGGACGACCCTGGGCGGGCCGTACGTCATCGGGAGCGGTGCCGGCACCTCGCGCGTACCGACCCGGGGGGTTGCTGGCTCGCAGTGGACGAGGTGTCCGGCATGCCGGTGGGCGCGGCGCTGTCGCTTCGGCGGGAGGGGACGTGGGGGCTGTCGACCTTCGTGGTACTGCCCGAGGCCCAGGGGCGAGGCGTCGGCCGCGAACTTCTGGCCGCAGCGATGCTCTACGGCCGCGGTTGCCTGCGCGGCATCATCTGCGGCTCCCGCGACCCGCGTGCGGCGGCCACCTACCGCCGGGCCGGCTTCGCCCTCCACCCCGCCATGCGGCTCACCGGCGCCGTCGACAAGGCACGTCTCCCCGCGCCGGACGGTCCCGTCCACGAGGGCTCCGCCAAGCACCGCGACCTCATGGACTCCGTCGCCCGCCGCACCCGTGGCGGCGCCCACGGCCCCGACCACGACCAACTCCTGCGCGACTGCGCCCTCCTCGTCGTCGACGACCTCGCCGGGAGCGGCTACTGCTACCTCCGCCCCGACGGCCGCGTCGAACTCCTCGCCGCCACGTCGCGCCGCTTGGCCACCCGGCTCCTCACCGCGGCCCTCCTGAGCCTTCCGCAGGGGACCGACGCGTACGTATCCGACCTCACCGCCGACCAGCAATGGGCCCTCGACGTCGGCCTGACGGCAGGCCTCGACATCACCAACGCCGGCTACATCTGCCTGCGCGGCATGCGGCCGCCCGCGCCGTACGTGCCGTCGGGCGCGTTCCTGTAACGCCCCGTCAGCCGACGCGGCGGACCCAGTACGCGACGCCGCGCGGCGCGTCGTGCTCGCCCAAGTACTCCTGGTCGCGCATGTCGCACCACGCCGGGATGTCGAGCCGCGCGGCCTCGTCGTCGGAGAGGACCGACACGATGGAGCCGACGGCAACGTCGCCGATGACCTTCGCGAGCTCGATGACGGGAATCGGGCACCGCTTGCCCAGCGAATCGACGACGAGCGCGGGCTGGTCCGGGTCGGCCTGCGCCGGGGACGAAGCCGAAGGCGCCGGAGCGCCCAGCCGCTCGCGGACGGCGGCCACGACCTCCGGCAGGACGGTCAGGAAGCGGTCCACCTCGGCCGACTCCACCCCGCGCGGCAGCGACACGCGGACGTTGCCCTCGGACAGGACGCCCATCGCGCGCAGCACATGGCTCGGCACCAGCGTGCTGGACGTACAGGACGAACCGGACGAGACGGCGAACCCGGCCCGGTCCAGCTCGTGGAGCAGGGCCTCGCCGTCCACGTAGAGACAGGAGAAGGTGACGATGTTCGGGAGGCGCAGCCCCGGGTGCCCGACGACCTCCACGTCGGGCACAAGCAGCGGCACCTGGGCCCGGATCCGCTCGACCAGCCCCGAGAGCCGGTCGGCCTCGCCCGAGGACGCCGCCTCCGCCCGGACGGCCCGCAGAGAGGCCGCCGCCGCGACGATCGCGGGGAGGTTCTCGTCCACCGGGCCCTGAGGGACGAAGCGCGTGCCCTTCCGCACCGCCAGCAGTCCCACGCCCGGCGGCCCGCCCCACTTGTGCGCGCTTGCCGCCAGCAGGGACCAGCCGCCCTCGACCGGGCCCCAGCCCAGCGACTGGGCGGCGTCGACCAGCAGCGGGACGCCGGCCGCCCGGCACAGTTCGGCGACCTGGGCCACCGGTTGGAGCGTGCCGACCTCGTGGTTGGCGGACTGCAGGCAGGCCAGCGCGGTGTCCTCCCTGAGGGCCGAGGCGAAGGCCTCCGCGTCGACCAGTCCCGTACGGTCGACGGCGACCTCGCTCACCTCGCCGTCCTCCACCGCGTGCAGCACGGCGGAGTGCTCGACCGCCGACACGACGGCGTGACGCCCCGTCCGCCGCCGGCCGGCCAGCGCGCCTGCCACCCCCGACCGCACCGCCCGGGTGCCCGAAGGAGTGAAAACCAGCTCGTCCGGACGACAGCCGACGGCTTCCGCCGCCGCCTCCCGCGCGGCGTCCAGCAGCAACCGGGCCCGCCGCCCGTCGCGGTAGAGCCGCCCGGGGTCGGCCCAGCCGTCGTCGAGCGCGGCGAGCAGGGCCTGCCGGGCCACGGGATGCAGCGGAGCGGCGGAGGCGGCATCGAAGTAGGACACATCGGAACCGTAACGCCGTCTCCGGCGGAGCGTCAGACAGGCCCCTCGCAGAGCGCATTCGCGGCGCATGCAGGGCCGTTTCCGGCCCCTTTCCATCCCTTCGGGGGCCGCCCCGGCGCGTTGGACCCCCTCCCCGCGCGACCCCAAATAGCGTCCAGTAGGGTTTGGTCCGCATAAACATCCACACCACTGCCCGCGCCCGGGCGGACCGACCAGCACAGGCCGGGATCTCGGACGACGCGCGGGCGAGACTCTCGGGAAGGCGCTACGTGAGTCCCAACGGCTCCGACCGCTCGTCGCGGCGCCCGATGCGGCGGAAGCTGCCGCAGGCGCTGGCTGCGGGCCTGGTCCTTGCGACCGCCACGGGTTGCACATACGAGGACTTCCCCCGCCTCGGCATGCCCACCCCCGCCTCGGAAGAGGCACCGCGGATCCTCTCGCTCTGGCAGGGCTCCTGGGCCGCCGCCCTCGCGGTCGGCTGTCTCGTCTGGGGCCTGATCCTCTGGAGCGTGATCTTCCACCGGCGCAGCCGCACGAAGGTGGAGGTTCCGCCTCAGATCCGCTACAACATGCCGATCGAGGCCCTGTTCACCACGGTTCCGCTGGTCATCATCTCGGTGCTCTTCTACTTCACCGCCCGTGATGAGTCCAAGCTCCTGGAGACCTCCAAGACGCCCGACCACGTCATCAACGTCGTCGGCTTCCAGTGGAGCTGGGCGTTCAACTATGTCGAGCACGTCGACGCCAACAAGTCGCCGACCGACATGAGCGCGCTGTCCACGATCTCGGCGAAGAAGCTCGACGCCCCGGCCAACGCCAACGGCGTCTACGACTTCGGCACGCCGGCCACCAAGAACCCGCAGACCGGCAACCCGGGCCCGACGCTGTGGCTCCCCCAGGGCGAGAGCGTACGGTTCGTCCTCACCTCGCGTGACGTCATCCACTCCTTCTGGCCGATCAGCTTCCTCATGAAGATGGACGTCATCCCCGGCCACACCAACGTCTTCCAGGTGACCCCGAGCAAGCTGGGCACCTTCAGGGGCAAGTGCGCCGAGCTGTGCGGCGTGGACCACTCCCGGATGCTCTTCAACGTCAAGGTCGTCACTCCGGCGCAGTACAAGCAGCACCTGAACGACCTGGCGAAGAAGGGCCAGACCGGTTACGTGCCGGCAGGCATTGCCACCACGGGCAACGCCAAGAATGCGGAGACCAAGACCCAGTGAGCATTCTCAACGAACCCCAGGGTGGCGCGGCAGAGGCCGCCGCCGAAGACGCGTACGAGGACGAGCTCCCCGTACGGCGCAAGCAGCCCGGTGCCGTCGTCATCAAGTGGCTCACGACCACCGACCACAAGACGATCGGCAGCCTCTACCTCATCACCTCGTTCGCGTTCTTCATCATGGGCGGCATCATGGCCCTGCTGATGCGCGCCGAGCTGGCGCGGCCGGGCACGCAGATCATGTCGAACGAGCAGTTCAACCAGGCCTTCACGATGCACGGCACCGTGATGCTGCTGATGTTCGCGACCCCGCTCTTCGCGGGCTTCACGAACTGGATCATGCCGCTCCAGATCGGTGCCCCCGACGTCGCCTTCCCGCGGCTGAACATGTTCGCCTACTGGCTCTACCTGTTCGGCTCGCTGATCGCGGTCGGTGGCTTCCTCACCCCGCAGGGTGCGGCGGACTTCGGCTGGTTCGCGTACTCCCCGCTGACCGACGCGGTCCGTTCGCCGGGCATCGGCGGCGACATGTGGATCATGGGTCTGGCCTTCTCCGGCTTCGGCACGATCCTCGGCTCGGTCAACTTCATCACCACCATCATCTGCATGCGCGCCCCCGGCATGACGATGTTCCGGATGCCCATCTTCTGCTGGAACGTCCTGCTCACCGGTGTCCTGGTGCTCTTCGCCTTCCCGGTGCTGGCCGCCGCGCTGCTCGCTCTGGAGGCGGACCGCAAGTTCGGAGCGCATGTCTTCGATGCCGCGAACGGAGGGGCGTTGCTATGGCAACACCTCTTCTGGTTCTTCGGCCATCCAGAGGTGTACATCATCGCGTTGCCGTTCTTCGGCATCATCAGTGAGGTCATCCCGGTCTTCAGCCGAAAGCCGATGTTCGGTTACGTCAGCCTCATCGCGGCGACGATCTCCATCGCCGGCCTCTCGGTGACGGTGTGGGCGCACCACATGTACGTCACCGGCGGTGTGCTGCTGCCGTTCTTCTCCTTCATGACCTTCCTGATCGCGGTACCGACCGGTGTGAAGTTCTTCAACTGGATCGGCACGATGTGGAAGGGGTCCCTGAGTTTCGAGACCCCGATGCTGTGGTCGATCGGCTTCCTGATCACCTTCGCCTTCGGCGGTCTGACCGGTGTGATCCTGGCGGCCCCGCCGCTGGACTTCCACGTCTCCGACTCGTACTTCGTCGTCGCGCACTTCCACTACGTCGTCTTCGGCACCGTGGTCTTCGCGATGTTTGCCGGCTTCCACTTCTGGTGGCCGAAGTGGACCGGCAAGATGCTGGACGAGCGGCTCGGCAAGATCACCTTCTGGACGCTGTTCATCGGCTTCCACGGCACCTTCCTGGTCCAGCACTGGCTGGGCGTCGAGGGCATGCCGCGCCGCTACGCGGACTACCTGGCGGCGGACGGTTTCACCACGCTGAACACCGTGTCGACGATCAGCTCCTTCCTGCTCGGGCTGTCGATACTGCCGTTCCTCTACAACGTGTGGAAGACCGCCAAGTACGGCAAGAAGGTCGAGGTCGACGACCCGTGGGGCTACGGCCGCTCCCTGGAGTGGGCGACTTCCTGCCCGCCGCCGCGGCACAACTTCCTCACCCTGCCGCGCATCCGGTCCGAATCCCCCGCGTTCGACCTGCACCACCCCGAGATCGCGGCGCTCGACCAGCTGGAGAACGTCGGCGAGGGCGACAAGGCCCTGGCCGGCAGCGGCTCCGGTGCCGATGAGACGGAGGCCGGCAAGTGAAGTTCCAGGGCAAGCTGTTCCTGTGGCTCGCGGCGTTCATCCTCGCGATGGCCATCGTCTACGGCGTCTGGTCGCACGAGGCGGTCGGCACCACCGCGCTCTTCATGTCCTTCGGCCTCAGCGTGATGATCGGGTTCTACCTGGCCTTCACCGCCCGCCGGGCGGACACGGGTGCCATGGACCGCGAGGACGCGGACGTCGCCGACGACGCCGGTGAGCTGGGATTCTTCTCCCCGCACAGCTGGCAGCCGCTCGCCCTGGCCAGCGGTGGCGCGATCTTCTTCCTCGCGATCATCTTCGGCTGGTGGCTGGCGTACTTCTCGGCCCCGATCATCCTGATCGGCCTGTTCGGCTGGGTCTTCGAGTACTACCGCGGCGAGAGCCGCACCCAGTAGGCGCGCGAAGCCTTCCGCCCGGGGCCCGGACACCGCACGGTGTCCGGGCCCCGGGCGTTCGCCGTCCCGGGCCGTCGCCCGTTCGTACGCGCTCGGCGCGCCAGGGGTGGCGCGGCTGCCTAGCGTGTGACTATGCGTCACTCAACTCTCCGCCGGACGGCGGTCGGCACGCTCCTCATAGCCCCACTCGCCGCAGGGCTCACCGCCTGCGGTGGGGATGGCAATCCGCTCGCGGCGGCGCCGTACGACGCGACCAGCCAGGTCTCGTACGCGGGCGCGGGCTCGAAGAAGGTCGATCCGAAGAAGCCGCTGGAGGTCACCGTCAAGGGTGACGGACACCGGATCACGGATGTGACGGCCACGGACGCCGCAGGGCGCTACGTGCGGGGCAAACTCTCCGCCGACGGCACCAGGTGGCGCAGCACCTCCGCCCTCGTCGCAGGCGCCCACTACACGGTCCGGGTGAGCACGGAGGACCACAAGGGCCGCCCCGGCCGCCGGGTCATCGGCTTCGACACCGCCGCCGCCGACAAGCTGCTCAGGGTGACCTTCGGCCCCGACAGCGGCACGTACGGCGTCGGCCAGCCCATCACCGCCGAGCTGAGCGCCCCCGTGACGGGCTCCGCCGCCCGCGCCCTGGTCGAGCGCAACCTGCACGTCGGCAGTGCCCCGCAGGCCGCCGAGGGCGCCTGGTACTGGGTGGACAACCGCACCCTGCACTACCGCCCGCGCGTCTTCTGGCCCACGCACGCCCGCATCGACATCCGCAGCACCCTGGACGGCGTCCACGTCAAGGACTCCATGTACGGCGGCCCCGCGAAGCCGCTCACGCTCCACACCGGTGACCGTGTCGAGGCCATCACCGACGCCGGCTCGCACTACATGACCTTCAAACGCAACGGCAGGACCGTCCGCACCATCCCCGTCACCACCGGCAAGCCCGGCTTCTCCACCCGCAACGGCATCAAGGTCGTGCTGGGCCAGGAGTCCTTCGTACGGATGAACAGCACCACCGTCGGCATCGCCGCCGGCAGCCGCGACGCCTACGACCTCCCCGTCCGCTGGGCCACCCGGGTGACCTGGAGCGGCGAATACGTCCACGCCGCCCCCTGGTCCGTCGGCTCCCAGGGCCGCGCCAACGTCAGCCACGGCTGCACCGGCATGAGCATGAGCAACGCCAAATGGTTCTTCGACCAGGTCCGCCGCGGCGACCTCGTCCGCGTCATCAACAGCCAAGGGGCCACCATGACCCCCTTCGACAACGGTTTCGGCGACTGGAACCTCACCTGGGACGCCTGGCAGCGCGGCAGCGCCACCGGCGCTCAGCAGCCCGTTCAGGCGCCGTCGTCAGCCCCGCAGGCCGCCTCACCCGCACGCCTCCAGCCGGGGGCGTAACGCCCCTGGCGCCTGCGGGGCAGGGGTCCGTGGGCGGCTGCCGGCGGTGCCTGGGTTGTGCCAGCTCGCCTCAGGCGGACGGCCCACCCACAACCCGGGGTAAAGGAAACCGCTCAGGCGTCCAGGGAGAGGCGGTGGCGGAGGAGGCCGGCGAGGGCGGCTGCGAGTTCTACGAGGTCGACGGGGTGGGAGACGGCGGCGTCGGCGCGGCTCCAGGTGGCCAGCCAGGCGTCCTGGGGGCGGCCGATGAGGACAAGGACGGGCGGGCAGTTGAAGATCTCGTCCTTGATCTGGCGGCAGACGCCCATGCCACCGGCGGGCACCGACTCGCCGTCGAGCACGCAGACATCGACGCCGCCCTGCTCAAGGGTGCTGAGGACGGCCGGAAGCGTCGCGCACTCCACGTACTCGACGGGCGGCACATCGGCTGCGGGACGCCGTCCGACGGCCATCCGGACCTGCTCCCGGGTGTTCGCGTCGTCGCTGTAGACCAGCACCGTGGCGGTCGCCTGCATCCGTGCCTCCTCGCCGTCGTGGAGTCGTCTGACTTGCTGCCGAACCTTACTCCTGAACAGCCCGCTTGGAGGAGAGGTAGCTCGTTCGAGGGACCATCCGGGTCCTTGACACACCGAATGGCACCCCCCGGAGTGAGCGCGGGATAAGGGACCGACATAATGTCGGTCGTGGCGACAGCAACAGCAGTAGAAACCGGGCACGCGCACCCGTCGGTCAACCGGCCGAACCTCACCAGCGTCGGAACCATCATCTGGCTGAGTTCCGAGCTGATGTTCTTCGCGGCCCTCTTCGCGATGTACTTCACCCTTCGCTCGGTCACGGGTGCCGAGTTCTGGAAGGAACACGCCTCGGCGCTGAACGTTCCGTTCTCCGCGACGAACACCACGATCCTGGTGCTCTCCTCCTTCACCTGCCAGATGGGCGTCTTCGCCGCTGAGCGTGGTGACGTGAAGAAGCTTCGCGCCTGGTTCATGGTGACGTTCGTCATGGGCGCGATCTTCGTCGGCGGTCAGATCTACGAGTACACGAGCCTGGTGAAGGACGACGGCCTCTCGCTGTCCTCCGACCCGTACGGCTCGGTCTTCTATCTGACCACCGGCTTCCATGGTCTGCACGTGACAGGCGGTCTCATCGCCTTCCTCCTGGTCCTCGGCAGGACCTACGCGGCCAGGAGGTTCACCCATGAGCAGGCCACCGCGGCCATCGTCGTGTCCTACTACTGGCACTTCGTCGATGTGGTCTGGATCGGCCTCTTCGCCACGATCTACATGATCAAGTAATCGGGAGCGCGGTCACCAGCTGTACCGCCGCTTCCGATCACATTCCAGAACCATCGACGCAAGAGATCCTGACACCGGGGTAATCCGTGAAAAAGCTCTCCGCACGACGGCGCCACCCGCTGGCGGCGCTTGTCGTCCTACTTCTCGCGCTCGCGGCCACCGGGGGGCTGTACGCCGCGCTCGCTCCGCAGAAGGCCGTAGCCGATGACACGCAGCAGTCACTTGCCATCGAAGAGGGCAAGAAGCTGTACGCCGTAGGCTGCTCCAGCTGCCACGGTACGTCCGGCCAGGGCAGCTCCGACGGCCCGACGCTGGTCGGCGTGGGCTCCGCCGCCGTCGACTTCCAGGTGGGCACGGGTCGTATGCCGGCCCAGCAGCCCGCCGAACAGGTGCCGGCGAAGAAGGTCATCTACACGCAGGCCGAGATCGACCAGCTCGCCGCGTACATCGCCTCGCTGGGCCCCGGCCCGTCCGTCCCGAGCAAGGACGACACCAACGTCACCAGCGCCAACATGGCAAAGGGTGGTGAACTGTTCCGCACCAACTGCGCGCAGTGCCACAACTACCAAGGCAAGGGCGGTGCGTTGACGAACGGCAAGTACGCGCCCAGCCTTGAGGGTGTCTCCAACAAGCACATCTTCGAGGCCATGCTCACCGGCCCGCAGAACATGCCTTCCTTCCCGGACAGCACCCTGACGAAGGAGAACAAGCGCGACATCATTGCTTACCTGAACGAGGTGAACAGTGATAACTCGCCCAGCCCCGGCGGATTCTCGCTGGGCAGCCTCGGCCCGGTCACCGAGGGTCTGTTCGGCTGGATCTTCGGCCTCGGGGCCCTGATTGCCGTTGCCGTCTGGGTCGCCGCCCACACCACCAAGGCCAAGAAGTCGTGAGTCAGGACATGTCAGAATCAACTCTGCCAAGTGAGCGCGAGGCTCACGGGGGCGAACTCGCGGAGAATCCGTTCGCGGACCCGGGTCTGCCGCCCCACGAACCACGGCGTCAGGACATCGACGAGAAGGCTGCCAGGAGCTCCGAGCGCACGGTGGCGCTGCTGTTCACCGTGTCGATGCTGGCGACCGTCGCCTTCATCGCGAGCTTTGTGATCTTCCCGGTCGACAAGATCGTCTACATCTGGCCGGTCGGCCATGTCAGCGCGCTCAACTTCTCGCTCGGCATGACCCTCGGCGTAGCCCTCTTCACCATCGGCGCGGGCGCGGTCCACTGGGCCCGCACCCTCATGTCCGATGTCGAGACGGCCGCCGAACGGCACCCGATCGAGGCCGATCCCGAGACCAAGGCCCAGGTGCTGGCCGACTTCGCGCAGGGCGCGAAGGAGAGCCAGTTCGGCCGCCGCAAACTGATCCGCAACACGATGTTCGGCGCGCTGGCCATGGTGCCGCTCTCCGGCGTCGTACTGCTCCGCGACCTGGGACCGCTGCCGGAGGACAAGCTCCGGCACACCCTGTGGTCCAAGGGCACGCTGATCATCAACCAGAACACCAACGAGCCGCTGCGTCCCGAGGACGTCGCCATCGGCTCGCTGACCTTCGCCGTGCCCGAGGGCCTGGAGGAGACGCAGGACGACTACCAGGAGCAGATCGCCAAGGCAGCCCTGATGATCGTCCGGATCGCTCCGGGCAACATCAAGGACAAGCGCGAGCGCGAGTGGGCACACCAGGGCATCGTCGCGTTCTCCAAGATCTGCACCCACGTCGGCTGCCCCATCAGCCTCTACGAGCAGCAGACGCACCACGTGCTCTGCCCGTGCCACCAGTCGACGTTCGACCTGTCCGACGGTGCCCGGGTGATCTTCGGCCCGGCCGGCCACGCCCTGCCGCAGCTGCGGATCAGCGTGAACGACCAGGGATACCTCGAAGCGCTCGGCGACTTCGAGGAGCCCGTGGGCCCGAGCTTCTGGGAGCGTGGATGAGTACCACTGACACCACGAAGTCGCGCGGCAAGGCGCCCGCCGGCGAGCGTGTGGCCGACTGGGCCGACGGCCGGCTGGGCCTCTACGGCCTGGCCAAGGCCAACATGCGGAAGATCTTCCCGGACCACTGGTCCTTCATGCTCGGCGAGGTCTGCCTCTACAGCTTCATCATCGTCATCCTCACGGGTGTCTATCTGACGCTGTTCTTCCACCCGAGCATGAGCGAGGTGACCTACAACGGCGTCTACGCGCCGCTGCAGGGCATCCGGATGTCCGACGCGTACGCCTCGACCCTGCACATCAGCTTCGATGTGCGCGGCGGTCTGCTCATGCGGCAGCTCCACCACTGGGCGGCCATCGTCTTCGTGGCCGGCATGCTCGTCCACATGATGCGCGTCTTCTTCACCGGCGCCTTCCGCAAGCCGCGCGAGCTGAACTACCTGTTCGGCTTCCTGCTGCTGTTCCTCGGCATGTTCGACGGCTTCATGGGCTACTCGCTCCCGGACGACCTGCTGTCCGGTACGGGTATCCGCTTCATGGAGGGCGCGGTGCTCTCGATGCCGATCGTGGGGACGTACATCTCGTTCTTCCTCTTCGGCGGCGAGTTCCCCGGGCACGACGTCATCCCGCGCTTCTACACCATCCACGTGCTGCTGATCCCGGGCATCATGGCCGGCCTGCTGGTCGCCCACCTGATCCTGGTCTTCTACCACAAGCACACCCAGTTCCCCGGCCCCGGCAAGACCAACAAGAACGTCGTCGGTATGCCGCTGCTGCCGGTGTACATGGCGAAGGCCGGCGGCTTCTTCTTCCTGGTCTTCGGCGTCATCGCGGCCATCTCCGCGCTGGTCTCCGTCAACCCGATCTGGTCGTACGGTCCATACCGCCCCGACCAGGTGTCCACCGACGCCCAGCCGGACTGGTACATGGGCTTCTCCGAGGGCCTGATCCGCATCATGCCGGGCTGGGAGATCAACCTGTGGGGTCACACCCTCCAACTGGGTGTGTTCATCCCGCTGATGGTCTTCCCGCTGGTGCTGGCCTTCATCGGGCTCTACCCCTTCTTCGAGTCCTGGGTCACCGGTGACAAGCGCGAGCACCACCTGCTCGACCGCCCGCGCAACAAGCCGGTACGCACCGGTATCGGCGCCGCCTGGATCAGCGTCTACCTGATCCTGCTCGTCGCCGGCGGCAACGACCTGTGGGCGACCCGCTTCCATCTCTCGATCAACACGATCACCTGGGTCTCCCGGATCGGCTTCTTCGTGCTGCCGGTGGTGGTCTTCATCGCGACCAAGCGGATCGCGCTCGGCCTCCAGCGGCGTGACCGCGACAAGATCCTGCACGGTCGCGAGACCGGCATCATCAAGCGGCTTCCGCACGGCGAGTTCATCGAGATCCACGAGCCGCTGCCGCAGAGCGCGCTCTACACGCTCACCTCGCACGAGCAGCCCAAGCCGCTCGAGATCGGCCCCGTGGTGGACGAGAACGGCGTCGAGCGCAAGGTCGGGCGGATCGCGAAGATCCGTGCGAAGTTCTCGCAGGGCGTGTACGGCAAGGACACGCAGATCCCGAAGCCGACGCCCGAGGAGTACAAGGAGATCATGAGCGGCCACGGCCACCACTAGCTCCGCGCTGCGCTGCGCTGCGCCACCGGGAAAGGGCTTCGTCCGTGGGTTGGACGGGGCCCTTTTCCGTGCCTTGGCGCGGCTAGGCTTTGGGTACGTCCACACACTTGGAGCGAGGAGCGGTTCATGAGCTGGCCCGACCTGTTGAGCGCGCTGTTGTCCGGCAAGGACCTGACCGCGGCCGACACGGCGTGGGCGATGGACCGGATCATGCAGGGTGAGGCGAGCGACGCGCAGATCGCCGGGTTCATGGTGGCGCTGCGGGCCAAGGGCGAGACGGTCGAGGAGGTGTCGGGGCTCGTTGACACGATGTACGCGCACGCCCTGCCGCTGGACATCCCCGGGCCCGCGGTCGACATCGTCGGCACGGGTGGTGACCGGGCCAAGACGGTGAACATCTCGACCATGTCGGCGATCGTGATCGCCGGGGCCGGCGTGAAGGTCGTCAAGCACGGCAACCGCGCGGCCTCGTCGGCGAGCGGCGCGTCGGACGTTCTGGAGCGGCTCGGTATCAACCTCGACATTCCGCCGCAGCGGGTCGCCGAGGTGGTCGAGGAGACCGGCATCACCTTCTGCTTCGCGGCCAAGTTCCATCCCGCGATGCGGTTCGCCGCGCCGGCGCGACGGGATCTGGGCATCCCGACCTCGTTCAACATCCTCGGCCCGCTGACCAACCCCGCACGGGTCACCGCATCGGCGGTCGGCTGCTTCGACACCCGGATGGCGGGACTCATCGCCGGCGTACTGGCTCGGCGGGGGTCCTCGGCGTTGGTCTTCCGGGGCGACGACGGGCTCGACGAGCTGACGACGACGGCCACTTCGCAGGTCTGGGTGGTCCGGGACGGCTCGGTCGAGCAGGTGCCCTTCGATCCGCGTGACGTCGGTATCGAGCTGGTGCCGGTGGAGGCCCTGCGCGGGGCGGACGCGGAGTACAACGCCGAGGTCGCCCGGCGCGTCCTCGCCGGTGAGCCCGGGCCCGTGCGGGACGCGGTGCTGCTCAACACGGCGGCCGCGTTGGTGGCCTTCGAGCCGGTTGAGGGCCTCCCGCTGGCGGAGCAGATCGCGGCGGGTGTCCGGCGGGCGGCGGAGTCGATCGACTCCGGGTCGGCCGCGAAGACGTTGGAGCGGTGGGCGGCGGCCACCAACGCGTAGCCGGGCCGGGGCCGCCCTCGTGGTGCCGGTGCGGTCCGGGGCCTCCGGGGCTGGGGGTCCTGGACCGACATATTTACGTGCGTGACGGGTCCGTCCGTTGCCTTGCCCGGCATGCCGCACACAAATATGCGGAGCGTCCAGAACCCCCACCCCTCCGACCCCGGCCCTCCCCGCCGTCTCCTTCTCTCCGGCCGGGTTGGGGGTAGGCCGTCCGCCTGAGGCGAGCGAAGCGAGGTGGGGGTCCCCCCGGCCGAAGGCTGGGGGAGGGCTGGCCCAACCCGGCGGTGCCCCGGGCGCGGGCCTGGACGTTGTGTCCGGGATTTGGACGGCGACTTGTCGCGTGACGATCACGTGGCATACTCCTTGGCAGGTCACGAGTGACAGCGCAAAGGCCCCGGCTCGCTGTCCGGCAACCCTCCTTCTGCGGCGGGGTGCCCCGGGTGATGACCAGGCCGTGAGCAGCAAGGCTCACGGCAAGCGCGGATCCTGGAGTTCTTCTATGAGCAAGCGAATGCGATAGGGCCCGAAGGCCCCGTTTCGCCACCCTCCGTATGCCGGTGATGGCTGTGTTGAGGGTTTTCTTCCGCTGACTTCCCGCTTGCCCACAGGAGCTTTGCCATGTCTGTCGACCAGTCTGTCTGTGCTGCCCCGCTGCCCGTTCTCGGCCGGGACGTGCTCGTGCCGCTTGTGACCGGTGGCGAGGTGACCTACGCGGCCCTCGATTACGCGGCGAGTGCTCCGGCGCTGCAGCGGGTGTGGGACGACGTCGCCGCGTATGCGCCGTACTACGGCAGCGTTCACCGGGGGGCGGGTTATCTGTCGCAGTTGTCGACGGATCTGTTCGAGCAGAGCCGCGTCACGGTTGCCGAGTTCCTCGGGTGCCGTCCCGACGACCAGGTCGTGTTCACGCGTTCGACCACTGATTCGCTGAACCTGCTGGCCGCCGCCCTCCCGGTCGGCTGCGAGGTGTTCGTCTTCGAGACCGAGCACCACGCCTCGCTGCTGCCCTGGCGGGACGCCGAGGTGACGTATCTGAGCGCGCCGCGCAGCCCGGAGCAGGCGGTACGCACGCTGCAGGCGGCGCTCGCCGGCCGGGAGTCGTACGGGCCGGCGCTTGTGTGTGTGACCGGCGCGTCCAACGTCACGGGGGAGTTGTGGCCGGTGCGGGAGCTGGCTGCGGCGGCGCATGCGAATGGGGCGCGGATCGTGCTGGACGCTGCGCAGCTGGCGCCGCATCACCCGGTGGATGTCGCGGAGCTGGATGTGGACTGGGTCGCTTTCTCGGGGCACAAGCTCTATGCACCTTTCGGCTCCGGGGTGCTGGCCGGGCGGGCCGACTGGCTGCGGGAGGCCGAGCCGTATCTCGCGGGGGGCGGGGCGTCGCGGCGGGTGGCGCGGCGGGCGGACGGCGGGGTGGATGTGGAGTGGCACGAGTCCGCTGCGCGTCACGAGGCCGGGTCGCCCAATGTGATCGGCGTCTACTCGATCGCCTCGGCCTGCCGCGCGCTGACGGAGGCCGGGTTCGACGGTCTCGTCGAGCGGGAGCAGCGGCTGGTGGCCCGGGTGCGGGAGGGGCTGGCGAGGGTGCCGCAGGTGAGGGTGTTGTCGCTGTTCGGGGATGACGCGCCGAGGGTGGGCGTGATCTCGTTCGTCGTGGACGGCTGGAACAGCTCGCACTTCGCCGCCGCGCTGTCCGCCGAGTACGGCATCGGCGTGCGCGACGGTCTGTTCTGCGCCCACCCGCTCGTCCGTACGCTGCTGGGCAGCGAGCCGCAGGACCCCGGCGAGTGCGGCGCGCCCGACGCCGCCCCCGGCGAGCGCTCGCTGAACGCCATCCGGGTGTCCTTCGGCGCCGGTACGCCCGACGAGCACGTCGACCGCTTTCTGACGGCGGTGGCCGAGCTCGTCCGTGACGGCGCGGCGTGGAACTACCGCACCGAGGACGGTCGCTGCGTGCCCGATCGGGGCTGAGTTCGCGAGTCTCCGGGCGGGTGCGGTGCGCCCGGCACGGCGGACGGAGTCCGGCGCAGCGGCTCGAAGCCCGCGTAGCGGTGCGAGAGGCGCGTTGGGAGTCGAGCCCGCACCGAGGACGGTCGCTGCGTGCCCGATCGGGGCCGAGTTCGCGGGTCCCCGGGCGGGTGCGGTGTCCCCGGCACGGCGGACGGCCGCTGTGTGGCCGATCGGGGCTGGGCGCTAGGCGTCGAGCCCGATGGCGAAGGCGGCTTCGAGGTCGTGCTGGGAGTAGGTGCGGAAGGCTACGTGGGTGTCGGTGGCCTCGACGCCGGGGATTTTGCTGATGCGGCCGGGGATGACGTCCGCGAGGTCGTCGTGGCGGGCGACGCGGACCATGGCGACGAGGTCGTAGGTGCCCGTGACGGAGTAGACCTCGCTGACGCCGTCGAGGGCGGCGATGGATTCCGCGATCTCGGGGATCCGGTCGACGCTGGTCTGGATGAGGACGATCGCGGTGATCACGGCTGAAGGTCTCCTTGGGTCGCGTGGGCGGGCTCAAGCTTAGGCGTTCGGCGGAAGCAGGCCCACGTACAGACGAAGCCGAAGACGAAGCCGACGACGTGGGCCAGATAGGCGACGCCGGGACCGGGGCTGGTGGTCTGGGAGGCGAGCCACTGGAGGGCGAACCAGAAGCAGAGGACCATCCAGGCGGGGAAGCGGAGGGGGAGGAAGAAGAGGAACGGGAAGAGGCTGGTGACGCGGGCCTTCGGGTAGAGGAAGAGGTACGCGCCGAGGACCCCGGAGATGGCGCCGGAGGCGCCCACCAGGGTTTGCGTGGAGTGGGAGTGGGCGAGGGCGAAGCCGTACGTGGCGAGGTAGCCGGCGGCGAGGTAGAAGAGCAGGAAGCGCGCGCGGCCCATGCGGTTCTCGACGTTGTCGCCGAAGACGTAGAGGAAGAGCATGTTGCCGAGCAGGTGCACCCAACTGCCGTGCACGAAGAGGGCGGTGAGCACCGACAGGAACGGTGTCTTGCCGAAGCGCGGGGTGGTGCAGCCGGCCGGGAGGTCCAGGCCGGTCGGTGACAGGCGGCCGTGCCAGAGCTCGTCGGGGATGACGCCCCAGTGGGCGAAGTAGCGGGCCTGTTCGCAGAGCAGGTGTTGGTGGCCGGTGCCGTAGACGGGGTTGAGGCCGGAGGCGGGGCCGGCGAGGAAGATGAGCGCGCACAGCCCGATGAGGGCGTACGTCACCACGGGTGTGCGGCGGACCGGGTTCTTGTCGTACACCGGGATGACCATGGAGCGATCATGGCGGAAGGTGCGTAAGGGGCATAGCGTGCCTCGCCGCAGCGCTGCGTACCGCCAAGGCCTTAGGGTGGCCGGAAGCCAGAGCCCGGTCCTGTCCGAAAGCACGAAAGAGGTCCGTCCGATGCCGGTTCCCCTGCCGACCGCCACCACGCGGTGGCGCTGCACGTTGTGCGGCAATCTGACCCGGTTCGATGTGACCCGTTCGAGCAAGGTTGTGGAGTACGTCCACCTGGATCTCGCGGGGGAGCCGAAGGTCGAGGAGACCGAGGTGATCAGCGAGGCCGTCGAGTCGGTGCGCTGCCGCTGGTGCAACGCCGTGGACCAGGTCGAGCTGGTGGACCGGCCCGGCGTGAACGCCGCGGATCCGGAGTCCGCCCAGGCCTGAGCTCCCCCGGCCGGACGCTGGGTGGTTCCCCCGCCGGGGGACAATGGAGACGTACAGGGGGAGCAGGGGGAGGCGTCGAGGGACTGGACAGGAGTGGCTGGTGGACCGGACCGGCGGTAATCCGCAGGCGGCGCAGGACGGTGAGGGTGTGGCTGACGCCTCCCCGTCGGCCGCCGGAGAGGCCGCCGAGCAGGCCGTCGAGGCCCTGGACCGCCCGCTCCCGGAGGGCGTACGGCACCGGGTGGTGGCGCTTGCGGCGGACGCGTTCGGCGGGCTGACGCACGCCGAGCTGCCGTCGCAGCTGCGCCCGTACGCCCGCTTCACGCCCAGCCGCCGCGCGAAGTTCGCCGCCACGGCGCTGGCCACCGCTCTGGAGGGCGATCCGGCCTTCCGGCAGCGGATCGCCGCCCGGCTGCGGGAGGCCCAGCCCGAACTGGCCGACGCCCTGGACGCGGGCACCCCGCCGCCCGCCGTGGATCCGCTGGACGTGGCGGCGGCGGCGTATCTGCTGCGTCCGCCGGGGTGGTCCAAGCTGGTCGCCGCCGCCGGTGAGGAGGCGCAGCGCGCCCACGCCGAACGGGCCGGCGAGGAGGCCGCCCGGGAGCTGGCGCAGCTGCGCGAGGAGCTGGCGGCCGCCCGCGAGCAGTCCCGTGGCGAGGCCGTGAGGGCCCGCGCCGAGCTGGATGCCGCCCGCAAGGAGGTCGAGTCGCTGCACCGCAAGCTGCGCAGCGCGGCCAGTGACGTGAAGCGGGCCGAGGCGGCCCTGCGCAAGGTCGAGCACGAGCTGGAGGAGGTCCGGTCCGCCGCCGCGGCCGACCGGTCCTCCGCCGAGGTCGAGGGGCGCCGTCTGAAGTCCCGCCTCGCCGAGGCCGAGGCGGCGGTGGAGGCGGGGCGCCGGGCCGTACGCGAGGGCCGCAGCGTGGAGGACGTACGGCTGCGGCTGCTGCTCGACACGGTCCTTGACGCCGCGTCGGGGCTGCGGCGCGAGCTGGCGCTGCCGCCCCGCGACACGATGGGCATCCTGCCGGCCGACACGGTCGACGCGGTCAAGCCGGGCGCCATCAGCCCGAAGGACATCGCACGGCGTGCTTTGTCCGAGAATGATCCCGCGCTGCTCGACCAACTGCTCGCGCTGCCGCAGGCGCACCTCGTGGTGGACGGCTACAACGTCACCAAGACCGGCTATCCGGCGCTGCCGTTGGAGAAGCAGCGGCTGCGGCTGCTGGGCGGTCTCTCGGTGCTGGCCGCCCAGAGCGGCGCCGAGGTGACGTGTGTCTTCGACGGGGCGGATCTGGACGCCCCGGTGCTGCTCGCGCCGCCGCGCGGGGTGCGGGTGCTGTTCAGCAAAGCGGGCGAAACGGCCGACGAGTTGATCCGGCGTCTGGTTCGGGCGGAACCTCCCGGTCGTCCCGTTGTGGTCGTTTCGGCCGACCGTGAGGTCGCGGACGGAGTGGCGAAGGCCGGGGCGCGTCCGGTGCCTTCCACGTTGCTTCTCAAGCGACTTGCGCGGGTGTGACGCGAACTCAGCGTTAGGTTGCCTGCACTGGCTGTGTGATCTTTGTAAAGAAAACAGGTTGCGGCAGAGTTTTTACATACTTTGATTTGAACGGATCACATGTTGGTCACTAGGGTCAGGGCTCGTACCTCCGCGAGTTCGATCATCCACCCAGGATGGTGGCGGGGGTCCCGCCGAGTCTGAAGCGCAGCCCCCCTCTGCGCTCGGAGCCGGGGAACCACGTTCCCGGGGTGAATCGGCACCAGGGCGCTCCGCGAGGAGTGTTGAGGTGTCGTAGGGCTTCTTCCAGCCCGAACCCGACAGCTCACCCGGTAGGCGGCTGGAGGAAGAGGAGCTCGCCTTCGTGGCGTCCCACCGTCGTCCCAAGCCGGCCAGTCGTACGCGGGTCACCGTGCTCACCGCGACCGCTGCCGCGGCCGTTGCCCTCACGTCCCAGGCCGCCCAGGCCGCGCCCGCCAAGCAGTCCGTCAAGACGGTCAAGGCGCAGGTCAACAAGCTTTACGACGAGGCCGAGCAGGCGACCGAGAAGTACGACGGTGCCAAGGAGAAGCAGCAGACGCTGCAGAAGCAGGTCTCCCAGCTCCAGGACGAAGTGGCCCGCGAGCAGAGCGACCTCAACAACCTCCAGGACGAACTGGGTTCGCTCGCCAGCGCCCAGTACCGCAGCGGCGGCATCGACGAGTCCGTACAGCTCCTGCTGTCCGCGAACCCGGACGACTACCTCGCCAAGGCCTCCACGCTCGACCAGCTGAGCAACAAGCAGGCCGACGAGCTCAAGCAGATCGCGGAGAAGCAGCGCACCCTCGACCAGCAGAAGGCGGAGGCCGCCAGCAAGCTCCAGGAGCTGGACCAGACCCGCACCGAGCTGGGTACGAAGAAGAAGGAGATCCAGGCCAAGCTCCAGAAGGCCCAGAAGCTCCTCAACACCCTCACCGCCGCCGAGCGGGCCAGCCTCGCCGCGCAGCAGTCCGCTGCCAGCCGCTCCTCCAGCTCGCGCGTCAACCTCGGCAACGACACCGCGGCCAATCAGCGTGCCGCCGCCGCTCTGTCCGCCGCCGAGACCAAGCTCGGTGACCCCTACGTCTACGGTGCCAGCGGCCCCAGCTCCTTCGACTGCTCCGGCCTGACCTCCTGGGCCTACGCCCAGGCCGGCGTCTCCATACCCCGGACCGCCGAGTCCCAGGCGAGCGCGGGCACGCGCCTGACGGCGAGCCAGCTCAAGCCCGGTGACCTGGTCATCTTCTACAGCGACTACCACCACGTCGGCCTCTACGCGGGCAACGGCATGGTGCTGCACGCGCCGCGCACCGGTGAGAACGTCAAGTACGAGGCCATGAGCGACATGCCCTTCCAGTTCGGCGTCCGCATCTAGCGCAGCCGCTGAGCCCGTTCGGGTGATGACGGGCTGTGCCCGGAGCGCGGTTGACCTGGGGAAGAGGCCGGGCGGGCGCCGCCCGTGTGATCGGGGGTCTTTGAACTCGCCGTACGCGGCTGACTACTGTCAGCGCCCGTGGCTTCCCATCGACGCACCTCGCAGCCGGGCCTCGCCCGTACCACCCGCGTCACGGCCCTTTCGGCAGCCGCCGCGGCGACCGCAGCGGTGGCCGGGGCCACCGCCGCACCCATGGCGATGGCGCAGCCGGCGGACCCGCCGACCGATGTCGCCGGCCGGGTCGACCGGCTCTACGAGCAGGCGGAGCAGGCCACCGAGCGGTACAACGCGGCCCAGGAGCGCTCAAAGCGGCTGCGCCACGAGGTGAGCACGCTGCAGGACGAGGCCGCGCGCGGCCAGGAGCGGGTCAACCGGATGCGGGCCGGGCTCGGCATGCTCGCGGGCGCCCAGTACCGCAGCGGCGGAGTCGACCCCACGCTGGCGCTGATGCTGTCGGCCGACCCGGACGACTACCTGGACAAGGCGGCCGCTCTCGACCGCATCGGCACCCGCCAGGCCGAGCAACTGGCTGAGCTCAAGGACGCGCAGCGCGGGCTCGGCCAGAAGCGCTCCGAGGCCATGCTGAAGCTCGACGAGCTGGACCGCACCCGGCAGGACCTCAACGCCCGCAAGCGCGACGTGCAGGGCAAACTGGCCACCGCGCAGCGGCTCGTCAACTCCCTCTCCGCCGCCGAGCGGGCCGGCCTCGCCGCCCACCTCCAGGACCGCGCCTCGCGGGCCGGGCGCAGCATGGACCTGCACCTGCCCGACTTCGGACCCGCGTCCGGCCGCGCCGCGATGGCCGTCGCCGCCGCCCGGGCCGCCGTCGGCTCGCCCTACGCCTGGGGCTCGACCGGCCCGGGCTCCTTCGACTGCTCCGGGCTCATGGTCTGGTCGTACCGGCACGCCGGCATCGCGCTACCGCGTACCTCGCAGGCCCAGATGCACGCCGGGCAGCAGGTGCCGCTCGACCAGGCCAGGCCCGGCGACCTGATCATCTACCGGGGGGACGCCAGCCACGTCGGCATGTATGTCGGCGGCGGCCAGGTCGTCCACGCCCCCTATCCCGGCGCCCGGGTGCGTTACGACCCGGTCGGGATGATGCCGATCTCGGCGGTCACCCGGCCTTAGGGCCTGTCTTGTGGATCTCCGCGGCGTCGCGTGCCCTGGCACCAGCACTCGCGGCGTTGTCGTCAGTCAACGACGTCCCCCAGCCTGGCGGCTGGGAGGTGCCCCCACCGCGTCGCTTCCTTCCTCCGCCTTGCGATCACAGGCGTCAGACCCCGCTCCTTCTCCCACGGAGATCCACAAGACAGGCCCTGGGCACGGCCCGGGGCTCACTACGATCGGCGGCATGGGAGTACGTACGAGGGCCGCCGCGCTGCTGTGCTGCGTAGCGTTGCCGGCCGCCCTGCTCGCCGGGTGCGGCGGCGGTGGCGGGACCGTACGGGAAGACCCCCAGCGGATGCTGAACCGGCACGCCGCGGCCGTGCTGAACCACGACGAGGCCGCCTTCCTGGCCGACGTCGCGCCCGCGCAGCGCGCCGCGCAGCGGACGGTCTACCGGAACCTGGAGCGGCTGCCGCTCGCCTCGTGGTCGTACCGGCTCGTCCGGCGCACCGGCACGACGGCGAAGGTGCAGCTGAGCTACCGGCTCACGGGCTACGACTCCGCCCCGGTCACCTCCGCGCCGGCCCTGACCCTCGTCCCCGACGGCAGCCGCTGGGACATCGCCGGCAGCTCCCCGGCGGAGCTCTGGGACCAGGGCACGCTGCGGGTCGTCCGGGGCGCGCACAGCCTGGTGCTGGGCGTCGGGGCGTCGCAGGCCTCGCTCAAGGCGTACGCGGCCGATGTGGACCGCGCGGTGGCGACGGTGAGCGGGGTCTGGGGCGACGGGTGGGCGCGGCGGGTCGTGGTGGAGGTGCCGGGCTCCCTGCGGGACATGGCCGCGCTGCTGGACGCCTCCCCGACGGCCTACCAGGGCATCGCCGCCGTCACGACGGCGGAGCTGCGGGGGTCCTCGGCCTCGGTTCCGGCCGACCGGGTCGTCGTCAATCCCGAGGCCTTCGGCGAGCTTTCGGCACTGGGGCGGCGGGTCGTCCTCACCCACGAGACCACGCACGTCGCCACGCGCGCCGCGACGAACTCCGGCACCCCGCTCTGGCTCTCCGAAGGCTTCGCCGACTGGATCGGCTACCACGGCACCGGCCGCACCGCCCGGCAGGTCGCCCCCGAGCTGGCCCAGGACGTAGCGGCCGGCCGCACCCCGCAGGCGCTCCCGGCGAACGCCGACTTCGGCACCACCGCCACCGGCCTCGCCCAGGCCTACGAGGGCGGCTGGCTGGCCTGCCGCCTGGTCGAGGACGACTGGGGCGCCGGCAAGCTGGTGGCCCTGTACCGGGCGGTCGGCGCCGGCGCCGGTACCGAGGCCGCCCTGCGGAGCACACTGGGTATCGGCCTCGACGACTTCACCGCGCGCTGGCGCGCCTACGTACAGCGGGAGTTGGCATGACCTCGGAAGTCGCCGAAGACTTCACCGCCGAAGACTTCACTCCGGAGCAGGTCGCCCGCGGCCGGGCCCTGCGCCGCGCCCAGCTTCCCGCCGCCCTGGGCGGCCGGCTGGCCGGGCTCGCCCTGCTGCTCGCCCTCGGCCTGACGCCCGGCGGGGCCTGGCTCGCCGGCCTGTTCGGCGACGGCTGGGCCGCGCGGGTTCTGGCCGGCGGGCTGTCGCTCGTGGTGCTCCGTACGCTCCTCTCGCTGCCCTTCTCCGCACGGGTGCGGGTCGTACGGGCCCGCTTCGGCCTCGTCACCCAGGGCTGGGGCGGCTGGGTCCTCGATGTGCTGCGGGGGCTGCTGGTGTCCGTACCGCTGCTTCTGGGGGCCCTGTACGGCGTCTACGCGCTCGCGGGGGCCGGCCGGTGGTGGTGGGCCTGGGCGGCGCTCGGCGCGGCTGTGGCGGCCGTCGTGCTGTCCTGGCTGGCACCGGTCCTCCTGGAGCCGCTCTTCAACCGCTTCACCCCCATGGAGCCGGGCCCGCTGCGGGACGCGCTGCTGGGTCTGGCCGACCGGGACCGGGTCCGAGTGCGGGAGGTGCTGGTCGCGGATGCCTCGCGGCGTACGACCGCCCTGAACGCGTACGTCTCCGGCTTCGGGCGGACCCGGCGCATCGTCGCCTACGACACGCTGCTCACCACGGCCGAGCCGCGCGAGGTCGAACTGGTCGTCGCCCACGAACTGGGGCACGTCAAGCACCGCGACGTGCTGCGCGGCACGGTGCTCGGGGCGGTGGGCGCGGCGGTCGGCGTGTGCGCCCTGGCCGCCGTCGTGTCCTGGCGCCCGCTCCTGGACGCCGCCGGCGTCGACCACTTCTCCGACCCGCGGTCGGTGTGGCTGCTGGCCGCGGTGGCCGCCGTCGGCTCCGCCGTCGCCGGTCCCTTCGGCTGCGCCGTCAGCCGCCGCATCGAGCGCCGCGCCGACACCCACGCGCTCGAACTCACCGATGACCCCGCCCACTTCATCGCCATGCAGCGCCGGCTCACCGTCGCCAACGTGGGTGACCCCTCGCCGCCCCGCGTGCTCCACCTGCTCTTCGGCACCCACCCGACCGCGGCCCAGCGCATCGCCGCCGCGCGGCAGCACGCCGTCACCAGGTGAGCAGCCGCTCGCTCTCCGGCTCCGGGGTTTCGGTCCCGTCCTCCCGCACCGCCGCCGCGCCGTCCGGCGCGGTGCGCACCGCCGATACCCACAGCCTGCGGCAGGCGATGAGCGAGGCGACGATCAGCAGACCGTTGCGCAGCACCAGCAGGGCGACGCCGATGTGGTCGCTGACCACCACGTCGTGGAAGTGGGCCGGGAACTCGTAGAAGGTCACGCCGGTCGCGAGGAGGATCAACGCGGTGGGCAGGGCCATCACGCTCGCGCGCAGGGTCATGCAGGCGGCGGCGAGGCCGACCAGCCAGATCATGTACTGGGGGCTGATCACCCGGCTGGTGGTGGTGAAGAGCAGGACGGCGGTGAAGGCCGCGTCGAAGGGCGTGGCCGCCGTGAACGTACGGGCCATGAGCCGCCACAGCACCAGCCAGCCCAGGGCGACGGCGGCCAGCCCGAGCGCGATCCGGCTGACGACGTCGACGTACGGGCCGAGGAACTCGACCGAGCCGTAGTTGAGCGCGACCTGGCCCTGCCAGCCGTGGTGCCGGGCGTAGTGGAAGACCAGCGAGCCGACGGACTCGACCTCGGTGCCCCGGCCGCCCTGGAAGGTCAGGAAGGAGAAGGCGCCCGGCATGGCGGCACCGAAGAGCAGGGCGATCGCCGCGGTGGTGCCGATCGCCGTGCCCCAGACGCGCCGGGAGCGGCCGCGCGGGGTGCCGATGAGCAGCAGCGCCGGCCACACCTTGAGCATCGCGCCGACGGCGGCGAGCGCGCCGGAGACCCGGGGGCGCCTGGCCAGGGCGAGCAGGGAGGCGATGGCGACGGCGGTGACCATCACGTCGTACCGGGCGTACGCGGTCGGGCCGAGCAGCGGCACCCCCGCGATCCACACCCACGTGCCGAGCATGCGGCGGCCGCCGCCCTGCCGTCCGGTCCTCAGCAGCATGGCGAAGGCCACGGCGTCGGCGGCGCAGCACAGCCAGAAGAAGGCGGTGGTGTAGTCGAGGAAGGGCAGCAGGCCGGGGGAGAGGATCGCGAGGGCAGCGGCCGGCGGATACTGCCAGGTCACGTCGTTGAGCGGGAAGCTGCCGGTCTTCAGGACGTCGTACCAGCCGTGGTAGATCATGGTGACGTCGGAGGTGACGTCGAGCGGCGAGATGGTGATCACCTTGAACACCATCAGCAGCAGCAAGCACCGGGTGGCCACCCAGACCCCGATCGGGATCAGCCTGCCGCGTGCGCCTGCCATGTGCACCCCTGTCCCTCGTCCTCTGAAGTGATGATGCATGATGCCGCTCACTGATGAGGACAGCCTTAAGGGGCTCGGGGTTCCGCGTCGGGGTCCGGCCGGTAATCTCGGCCGCGATGGACAAGACGCTGATCGTGACCAACGACTTCCCGCCCCGGCCCGGCGGCATCCAGGCTTTTGTGCACAGTATGGCGGTGCGCCTGGATCCCGGAAAAGTGGTGGTGTACGCCTCCACCTGGAAGGACGGCACGGAAGTCGCCGCGTTCGACGCCGAGCAGCCCTTCCCGGTGATCCGGGACCGTACGTCGATGCTGCTGCCGACCCCCAGGGTGACCCGGCGGGCGGTGGAGCTGCTGCGCGAGCACGGCTGCGGCTCGGTGTGGTTCGGGGCGGCGGCGCCGCTCGCGCTGATGGCCCCGGCGTTGCGGAAGGCGGGGGCCGGGCGGCTGGTGGGCACGACGCACGGGCACGAGGCGGCGTGGGCGCAGCTTCCCGCCAGCCGTCAACTGCTGCGCCGGATCGGCGAGGGCACGGACACGATCACCTATCTGGGTGAGTACACGCGCTCGCGCATCGCCGCCGCGCTCACCCCGTCGGCCGCCGCCCGCATGGTCCAACTCCCGCCCGGCGTCGACGAGAAGACCTTCCACCCTGCCTCGGGCGGCGACGCCGTACGCGCCCGCCTCGGCCTCGCCGACCGGCCGGTCGTGGTCTGCGTCTCCCGCCTGGTGCCGCGTAAGGGCCAGGACACCCTCATCCGCGCCATGCCCCGGATCCTCCACCAGGTGCCGGGCGCCGTCCTGCTCATCGTCGGCGGCGGCCCTTACGCGGACGACCTGAAGCGGCTCGCCGTACGGACCGGGGTCGACGCCTCCGTACGCTTCACCGGCGCCGTCCCCTGGACCGACCTGCCCGCCCACTACGGGGCCGGCGACGTCTTCGCGATGCCCTGCCGGACGCGGCGCGGCGGCCTCGACGTCGAGGGCCTCGGCATCGTCTACCTCGAGGCTTCCGCCACCGGGCTTCCCGTCGTAGCCGGGGACTCCGGCGGCGCCCCCGACGCCGTCCTCCAGGGCGAGACCGGCTGGGTCGTACCCGGCGGCTCCCCCGAGCAGGCCGCCGACCGCATCGTCACCCTCCTCGCCGACCCTGCCCTGCGGCGCCGCATGGGCGAGCGCGGCCGCCGCTGGGTCGAGGAGGCCTGGCGCTGGGACCTCCTGGCGGCTCGCCTGAAGCGGCTTCTCTGACCGGTCGGTTGCGGGGTGCACGGGCTTTTCCACCCCGCCCGCCCGTGCGCCCTGCGGCGGCCCGGGCCTCTCGTGGCCGGTTGCCCGCCGTCGGCGGCCGCGGGCCTTGCGAGAGACGCAGAAAAAATAAAGACCATGTGTGAGCACTATGGGCGGAAGCCGAAATTCCGCCCACGATGCGCTCATGACAACAAAACTGACGCGTCGTCAGATCTTGGGCATGGCCGCCTTCCAGGCCGCCGCAGCCCTCGGCATCACCCGAATCGGGCTCAGCACAGCAACGGCGGCCACGGCAGAGACGACCGCCGCCGCGAGCACCGACTACGCCCCCGCCGTCGTCATCGGGTCCGGCTACGGAGCGGCCGTGGCCGCCCTGCGGCTGGGTGAGGCCGGCGTGGAGACGCTCGTGCTGGAGATGGGGCGGCTGTGGGACACGGCCGCCTCCGACGGCAAGGTCTTCTGTTCCGTGACCTCGCCGGACCGCCGCTCGATGTGGTTCCGTACGCGCACCGAGGCCCCGCTCGCCACGTTCCTGTGGCTCGACGTGATCAACAAGAACATCACCGCCTACCCCGGCGTCCTGGACCGGGTCCACTACACGGACATGTCCGTGTACGTCGGCCGGGGCGTCGGCGGGGGCTCGCTGGTCAACGGCGGGATGGCCGTGACCCCGTCTCGTACGTACTTCCAGGAGGTGCTGCCGCAGGTCGACGCCGACGCGATGTACGGCACGTACTTCCCGCTCGCCAACCGCATGCTGGGCGTCAACAACATCTCGTCCAGTTGGTTCGAGTCGACCGAGTGGTACCAGTTCGCCCGGGTGTCACGTGCCCAGGCGACGAAGACCGGGCTCAAGACGACGTTCGTGCCCAATGTGTACGACTTCGACTACATGCAGCGGGAAGCCGCCGGCACGGCCACCAAGTCCGCCCTCGCGCAGGAGGTCATCTACGGCAACAACTACGGGAAGCGCAGCCTCGACAAGACGTATCTCGCCGCGGCCGTCGGCACCGGCAACGTCACCATCGAGACGCTCACCAGGGCCAAGGCCATCCGAAGGGAGACCGACGGCACCTATGTCGTGACCGTCGACCGGATCGACGTCACGGGAGCCGTCGTCGAGACCCGCGAGATCGGCTGCGGCCACCTGTTCCTCGGCGCCGGCAGTATCGGCACCACGGAACTGCTGCTGCGGGCCCGCGACACCGGGGCGCTGCCCAACCTCAGCGCGAAGGTCGGCGCGGGGTGGGGCGGCAACGGCAACATCATGCTCGGCCGGGCCAACTACCTCTGGAATCCGACCGGCGCGAACCAGTCCACGATCCCGGCCATGGCCATCGACGACTGGGGCAACACCGCCAACCCCGTCTTCGCGGAGATCGCCCCGCTCCCGTCCGGCAGCGAGACCTGGGTGAGCCTCTACCTCGCCATCACCAAGAACGCCGAGCGCGGCACCTTCACGTACGACTCCGCCACCGACTCGGCGAAGCTCAACTGGACCCGCGCCCAGAACCAGCCGTCCGTGACCGCGGCCAAGACCCTCTTCGACCGGATCAACGCGGCCAACGGCACCATCTACCGCTACGACCTGTTCGGCGACACCCGGGCCTTCGCCGACGACTTCTGCTACCACCCGCTCGGAGGCTGCGTGCTCGGCCAGGCCACCGACACCTACGGCCGCGCCGCGGGCTACCCGGGCCTGTACGTCACCGATGGAGCCCTTGTCCCGGGCTCCATCGGTGTCAATCCGTTCGTCACGATCACGGCTCTGGCCGAGCGCAACATGGCGGCCGTACTGGCTCAGGACCTGGCGTAGATCGCCTCGATCTCACCGGCGAAGTCCCTCATGACCACATTGCGCTTGAGCTTGAGCGACGGCGTGAGGTGGCCCGACTCCTCGGTGAACTGCGTGGGGAGGATCCGGAACTTCTTCACCGCCTCCGCGTGCGACACGGCCGCGTTGCCGTCGTCCACGGCCTGCTGGACGGCGGCGATCAGATCCGGGTCCTCGCGGAGCTCCGCGACCGACACGCCGGCCGGCTTGCCGTGCTCCTCGGCCCAGCGCGGCAGGAACTCCTCGTCGATGGTGACGAGGGCACCGATGAAGGGCCGGGCCTCGCCGACGACCATGCACTCGGCGATCAGGGCGTGGGCACGGATACGGTCCTCGATCACGGCGGGGGCGACGTTCTTGCCGCCCGCCGTCACGATGATCTCCTTCTTGCGGCCGGTGATCGTGAGGTAGCCGTCCTCGTCGACCGTGCCGATGTCGCCGGTGTGGAACCAGCCGTCGGAGATCGCCTCGGCGGTCGCGGTCTCGTTGTTCCAGTAGCCGGTGAAGAGGTGCTCGCCGTGCAGCAGCACCTCGCCGTCGTCGGCGATCCGGACCGTGGAGCCGGGCAGCGGCTGGCCGACGGTGCCGATCTTCGTACGGTCCCAGGGGTTGAAGGCCGTCGCCGCACAGGACTCGGTGAGGCCGTAGCCCTCCAGGACGGTGAAGCCGATGCCGCGGAAGAAGTGCCCGAGGCGCTCGCCGAGCGGGGCGCCGCCGGAGATGGAGTACTCGCCGCGGCCGCCCAGCACCGTACGGAGCTTGCTGTAGACGAGGCGGTCGAAGACCTTGTGCTTGAACTTCAGGCCGACCGACGGGCCGCCCGCGCTGTCCAGCGCGCGGCTGTACTCGATGGCGGTGTCCGCGGCCTTGTCGAAGATCTTGCCCTTGCCGCCGGCCTGGGCCTGGGCGCGGGCGGAGTTGTAGACCTTCTCGAAGACCCGGGGGACGCCGAGGAGCAGGGTGGGCCGGTACGAGGCCAGCTCGCCGGTGAGGTTCTTGATGTCGGCGACGTGGCCCAGCTTGATCGGGGCCATGATGCTCGCCACCTCCACCAGGCGCCCGAAGACGTGCGCCAGCGGCAGGAAGAGCAGGATCGAGGACTCACCGGTACGGAAGAGCGGCCGCAGCCGCTCCACGATGTTGCCGCACTCGGCGAAGAAGCTGCGGTGGCTGAGCACGCAGCCCTTGGGGCGGCCGGTGGTGCCGGAGGTGTAGACGATGGTCGCCGGGGAGTCCGCCTTGGCGGTGGCGCTGCGCTCGTCGACGACCTTTTCGGCGATGTCGCTGCCGGACGCGACCAGCGTCTCGACCGCGCCCGCCTCGATCCGCCAGAGGTGCTTGAGCTGCGGCAGCCGCTCCCGTACCGACTCCACCGTCTTGTCGTGGACCTCGGTCTCCACGATGGCGGCGACGGCGCCGGAGTCGCCGAGGATCCACTCGACCTGCTCGGCCGAGGAGGTCTCGTACACCGGCACGGTGACCGCGCCGGCGCTCCAGATCGCGAAATCGAAGAGCGTCCATTCGTAGCGGGTGCGCGACATCAGCGCGACCCGGTCGCCCGGCTCGATACCGGAGGCGATCAGGCCCTTGGCGGCGGCGCGGACCTCGGCGAGGAAGGTGGTGGCGGTGACGTCCTGCCACTCACCCGCCGGGGTCTTTCTCGCGATCACGGCCACGTCGGGATGCTGCGCGGCATTGCGGCGGATCAGATCCGTCAGGTTGCCGTCCGCGGGGACCTCGTAAAGGGCCGGAAGGCTGAACTCACGCAAGACTGCTGCTCCTCATCGGCGCCGGCGGCGGTGCTGGCTGCTGTCCACCGGCTCCTGCCACATACGTGGTCAAGGCGTGGATCGGACTGACCGGACGTTACCCATCGGTAAAGCACTCGCGATAGAGGCGCCGTGTAGATGTTTTGTGTGTCACATGCCCGACACGAAGCCCCGAACGGCTCATCGAAGGGTAATCCAGAGGCCCGGTGACCCGCAGGTAACGAGGGATTAGGGTGATCGGCATGCGGGTCCATGTCGTCAGCGATGTCCACGGTGCGGCCGACGCCCTCGGCAAGGCGGGCGAAGGTGCGGACGCCCTTGTCTGTCTCGGCGACCTCATCCTCTTCCTGGACTACGCCGACCACTCGCGCGGGATCTTCCCCGACCTCTTCGGCACCGAGAACGCCACGCGTATGGTCGCCCTGCGCACCGCCAAGCGCTTCGACGAGGCCCGCGCGCTGGACAACGAGCTCTGGGCCGGTCTCGACCGCCGCACCGCCATCGAGAGCGCGGTACGCAGCCAGTACGCCGAGCTCTTCGCGGCCTTCCCCACACCTACGTACGCCACCTACGGCAATGTCGACATTCCCTTGCTCTGGCCGGAGTACGCGCGCCCCGGCACCACCGTCCTGGACGGCACCACGGCGGAGATCGGCGGCCTGGTCTTCGGCTTCGTCGGCGGCGGCCTGCGGACCCCGTACCGGACGCCGTACGAGGTCGACGACGAGACGTACGCCGCGAAGGTCGCCGCCCTCGGCCCGGTCGATGTGCTCTGCTCGCACATCCCGCCCGCCGTGCCGGAGCTCTGCTACGACACGGTCGCCCGGCGCTTCGAACGCGGCAGTGAGGCGCTGCTCGACGCGATCCACGAAACCCGCCCCAAGTACGCCCTTTTCGGTCACGTCCACCAGCCGCTGGAGCGGCGCATGCGGATCGGGACCACCGAGTGCGTCAACGTGGGGCACTTCAACGCCACTCGTACGCCGTGGGTGCTGGAGTGGTGACCTTCGCCCCGGCGGTCCTGTGTTCGGGACCTACGCGGTAGCCTGCAGCAACACACTCATGACTCCATTCATGACTCCATTCATGCGAAGTCCCGGAGGGGCCACGGCGATGGCGGAACACACCAAGTCGAGCATCACGATCGACGCGGCCCCGGCCGACGTCATGGGGGTCATCTCCGACTTCGCGCGGTACCCCGAGTGGACCGGCGAGGTGAAGGAGGCGGAGATCCTCTCCGCCGACGACCAGGGCCGCGCCGAGCAGGTCCGGCTGCTGCTCGACGCGGGCGCGATCAAGGACGACCACACCCTCGGCTACACCTGGGTCAGCGACAACGAGGTCAGCTGGTCGCTGGTCAAGTCCCAGATGCTGCGCACCCTGGACGGCTCCTACACGCTGGCGCCGGTCGAGGGCGGCAAGCGCACCGAGGTGACCTACCAGCTCACCGTGGACGTCAAGATCCCCATGCTCGGGATGATCAAGCGCAAGGCGGAGAAGGTCATCATCGACCGTGCGCTGGCGGGGCTGAAGAAGCGCGTCGAGTCCGGCGACTCCGCCGCGCCCCAGGCCTGAGGTGCGGACCCTTCTCGTCACCGGTCCCGGCGGCTCCGGCCGTACGACCGTCGCCGCCGCGACAGCGGTGGCCGAGGCCGCGCGGGGCCACCGCGTCCAGCTGATCTCCGCCGACCGCAGCGGCGTCTTCCCGCGCACCCTGCCGGGCGTCGACGTCGCCCGGATCGACCCGGCGGCGTCCTTCCGGGCCGACGCCCTGGAGGTACAGGGACGGCTCGGCTCCGTACTCGACCTGTTCGGGGCCACGCCGCTCGACCCCGAGGAGCTCACCGAACTCCCCGGCGCCGACGGCCTGGCCCTGCTGCGCGCCCTGCGCGACGCGTCCCTGGCCGACGGCGACCGGATCTGGGACACCGTCGTCATCGACCTCCCGCCCGTCCACGCCGCGCTCGCCGTCCTCGCGCTGCCCGAGCAGCTGCGCCGCTACCTCGGCCGGCTCGTACCGGCCGAGCGGCAGGCGGCGCGGGCCCTGCGGCCGGTGCTCGCGCAGCTCGCGGGCGTACCGATGCCGGGGGAGCGGGCGTACGAGGCCGTATCGCGGGCGGATGTGGAACTGGCCGCCGCGCAGGCGGTGATCGAGGACGCCGGGACCACCGTACGGCTGGTCGTCGACCCCGGCGCCCATGCCGCCGAGGCCGTCCGGCAGGCCCGCACCGGCCTCGCCCTGTACGGCCACCGCCTGGAGGCCGTCGTCGCCAACCGGCTGCTGCCGAGCGGCTCCCCGGACCCCTGGCTGGCCGAACTCTCCGCGCAGCAGCACAAGGAACTGCGGGCCCTGCGCGCCGAGGTGACCGGCGTTCCCGTCCACGAGGTGCTCCACCTCGGGCGCGAGCCGCTCGGCGCGGACGACCTGGCGTTGCTGGCCGTCCCCGCGCCGGGACCGTCGGGGGAGCACGGCAAACCCTGGACCGTCGAGGACCGGCTCGCCGGCGAGGGCCACTTCCTCTGGCGGCTCCCGCTGCCCGGCGCCACCCGCGACCGGCTGGACCTGATCCGCCGCGGCGACGAACTCGTCGTCGACGCCGAGGGCTTCCGGCGCATCCTGCCGCTGCCCTCCGCGCTGCGCCGCTGCACCGTGGCGGGCGCCGCCCTGAGGGACGGCGCGTTGACCGTCCGCTTCGAACCGGACCCGGCGCTCTGGCCGCGCGGCTAGGCGGGTCGGGTAACGTCGAAGGCACCACCTGTAGCGCCCCTACGGAGCCCACCATGACCAGCGAATCGCCCGAGTCCGACGCCTGGGCCAAGGCCAGCGCCGAGGACATCGCCGCCGAGAACGCCCGCCGCCGCGAACAGGCAGGTCAGGGCCCCGGCAGCGCTTCCGAAGAGCTGCGCCGGCTCGCGGAGGCCGTCGCCGACCGCATCGCCGCGCTCCGCAGCCCGGCCGCCACGATGGCCGCCGAGGCCGTCGTGACCCAGGTCAAGCAGGTCATCGAGCCGATCAAGGAACGTCATCCCGACGTCTTCGACCACCTCGCGCAGGCCGGCTCCGAGCTCCTCGCCGCCTACCGCGCGGCGGTTTCCGGCCATGAGCGGAGCTGGACCGCCGCTCCAGGCAGCGCCGCGGGTTCCTCGTCCAGCGAGCACATCGACCTGGACTGACGCCTCCCTCCGGTACGGTTGGACTCAGCGGGGATCGACCGAAAACTGAGGGACACATGGGACTCACCATCGGCGTCGACATCGGCGGCACCAAGATCGCGGCCGGGGTGGTCGACGAGGACGGCGCGATTCTCGAAACCGTCAAGGTGCCGACCCCGTCGACCCCCGAAGGGGTTGTCGACGCCATCGCCGCGGCGGTCCGCGACGTCAGCGCGCACCACCCCGTCGAGGCGGTCGGCATCGGCGCTGCCGGTTACGTGGACGACAAGCGCGCCACCGTGCTCTTCGCCCCGAACATCAGCTGGCGCCACGAGCCGCTCAAGGACAAGGTCGAGCAGCGTGTCGGCCTCCCCGTGGTGGTCGAGAACGACGCGAACGCCGCCGCCTGGGGCGAATACCGCTTCGGTGCCGGCGCGGGCCACGACGACGTCATCTGCATCACCCTCGGCACCGGCCTCGGCGGCGGCATCATCATCGGCAACAAGCTGCGCCGCGGCCGCTTCGGCGTCGCCGGCGAGTTCGGCCACATCCGCATGGTCCCCGACGGCCTGCTCTGCGGCTGCGGCAGCCAGGGCTGCTGGGAGCAGTACGCCTCCGGGCGCGCCCTGGTCCGTTACGCCAAGCAGCGTGCCGTCGCCCAGCCGGAGAACGCGGCCCTGCTGCTGTCCCTCGGTGACGGCACCCCCGACGGCATCGAGGGCCAGCACATCAGCGCCGCCGCCCGTGGCGGCGACAAGGTGGCCATCGACTCCTTCCGCGAGCTCGCCCGTTGGGCCGGCGCCGGCCTCGCCGACCTGGCCTCCCTCTTCGACCCCTCCGCCTTCATCGTCGGCGGCGGCGTCTCCGACGAAGGCGAACTCGTCCTCGAACCCATCCGCAAATCCTTCCGCCGCTGGCTCGTCGGCGGCCAGTACCGCCCCCACGCCCAAGTCCTCGCCGCCCAACTCGGCGGCAAGGCAGGCCTGGTAGGCGCCGCCGACCTGGCCCGCCAGGGCTGAGGGTTGTCGACGGGTTGTGGGGGGGGGGGGGCCGGGGGGGCGGGCGCCGCCCCCCCC
>NZ_JBHYXC010000011.1:0-83736 GCF_042751495.1 Streptomyces sp. NPDC059373
ACATCCGGATCCGCCGCCACCTGCCGCAAAACACCAGCCAACCGAGCCGTCAACGCCCGAGCCGCACTCTCATCGAACAAGTCAGCCGCATACAGAAGGTCCCCCACGACCCCCGCGGGGCTACCGTGCTCGTCCCGTTGCTCGGTGAGGGTCACGGACAGGTCGAAGCGAGCGGGCAGCGACTCGGCCTCCTGCGCCCGTACGGTCAGGCCGGGCAACTCCCAAGCGGGAGTCGGCAGGTTCTGCAGGACCAGCATGACCTGGAACAACGGATGCCGGGACAACGAGCGGGCAGGATTGAGGTCCTCGACCAACCGCTCGAACGGCACGTCCTGGTGGGCGTAGGCCGACAGATCGGTCTCCCGGACCCGGGCCAGCAACTCCGCAAACGTCGGGTCACCACTGACATCCGTCCGCAACACCAGAGTGTTCACGAAGAATCCCGCCAGATCCTCCAAAGCACGGTCACCGCGGCCCGCGATCGCCGTGCCGATCGGAATGTCCGTGCCCGCGCCGAGCCGGGCCAACACCATCGCCAACGCCGCCTGGACCACCATGAACAACGTCGCCGAACCCCGGCGAGCGGCGTCCGCCAGCCCCGCGTGCGTGACGGCGTCCACCCGGACCGGAACCGACCCTCCCCGGAACGACGACACCGCAGGCCGGACACGGTCCACCGGAAGCGTCAGCTCCTCCGGCAGCCCCGCCAACGTGTCGCGCCAGTGGGCGAGCTGATCACTGATCAGGCTCTCCGGATCGGCCGGGTCGCCGAGCATGTCGTGCTGCCAGAGCGCATAGTCCGCGTACTGCACCGGCAACGGCGACCACACCGGGACCAAGCCCGCGATACGCGCCTCGTAAGCGACCCGCAGGTCCCGGGCCAACACGCCCGTCGACCAGCCGTCCACCGCGATGTGATGCGCCACCAACACCAGTACGTGCTCGGTCCGGGACAGAACCAGCAGCTCGGCCCGCCACGGCAGCTCACGGGCCAGGTCGAAGCGCCGGCCGGCCGCCTCGGCCATCGCGGCGGGCAGTTCGTCCTCGGAGAGCTCACGGCGGTAAAGCCTGGGACGGCCCTCGTAACCGTCCAGGACGCGCTGCCGCGGCACCCCTCCCGTGGCGGGAAACGTCGTACGCAGTGTCTCGTGCCGGTCCGCGACGTCACCGAGGGCGGCCTCGAGCGCCGCGCCGTCCAGGTCACCGGACATCCGCAGGAAGAGCGGCACGTTGTAGACCGCGCCCGCGCCCGCCCCCTCCAGCTCGTTCAGGAACCACATCCGCTGCTGACCGAACGACAACGGCAACACCTCAGGCCGTTCCCGCACCACCACACCCGCCCGGACGGCGGGGCTGTGCGACCCGTCGACCAGCCGGGCCAGTTCCGCCACCGTCGGTCCCCGGAACAGGTCCCGGATGCTGATCTCGGCGTCGAGCACCGAACGGATCCGGACGATCAGCCGCGTCGCCAGCAGCGAGTCACCGCCCATCGCGAGGAAGGAGTCCTCCGCACCCACCCGCTCGAGGCCGAGCACCTCGCCGAACAGCCCACAGAGCACCTCTTCCACGGGCGTCGCGGGACCACGGCCCACCGAGTCGAACTCCGGGGCGGGCAACGCGGCCCGGTCCAGCTTGCCGTTCACCGTCACCGGCAGCGCTTCCAGTGCCACCACAGCGGCGGGCACCATGTACTCAGGCAGGCTCCGTGCCGCGAACTCGCGCAGCGCTTCGTCGTCCACGTCCTGGTCAGCCGGAACGACGTACGCCACCAGCCGCTTCACCCCCGGCTGGTCCTCACGGGCGACCACCGCGACCTGGGCGACCGTCTCGTGTCCCGCCAGCACCGCCGCGATCTCACCGGGCTCGATCCGGAACCCGCGGATCTTCACCTGGTCGTCGGCGCGCCCCGCGAAGATCAGTTCGCCGTCGGTGGACCATCGCGCCAGATCGCCCGTCCGGTACATCCGGCCCAGGCCGGGGAACGGGCAGGCGACGAAGCGCTCCGATGTCAGCGCGGCCCGGCCCGCGTAGCCGCGGGCCAGCTGATCGCCGGCCAGATACAGCTCACCCGTCACACCGGGAGGCAGCGGACGCAGGAACTCGTCCAGCACATAGGTCTGGGTGTTCCACACCGGACGGCCGATCGGCACCACTCCCGACGGCACGAGGGCACGGCAGTCCCAGAACGTCACGTCGACGGCGGCTTCGGTCGGCCCGTACAGATTGAACAGCTCCGCACCCAACAGCGCCCGGAACTCCCCGACCACCTCGGACGGCAGCGCCTCACCGCTGCAGATCACCCACCGCAGACCGGCGCAGTCACCCGGGCCCACGTCCTGGAGGAAGGCGTTGAGCATCGACGGTACGAAGTGCGTCACCGTCACGCCACGCCGCTCCACCACATCCACCAGATACGCCGGATCACGGTGCCCACCCGGCCGCGCCACCACCAGGCCCGCACCCACGATCAACGGCCAGAACAACTCCCACACCGACACGTCGAACCCCGTCGGCGTCTTCTGCAACACCCGGTCATCCCCCGACAGCGGGAACGTGTCCTGCATCCACAACAACCGGTTCACAATCGCCCCATGCGAGACGACCACACCCTTCGGACGCCCCGTCGACCCCGACGTATAGATCACATACGCCGGATGACCCGACCCCACCGACACATCCAGCGGGGCCCCGGAACACGACGCGACCTCCGCGGCCGTCTCCGGCGCGTCCCACACCGCCCAGCCCGGTGATCCGGCCTGTTCACCAGCGGTCGAGCTCGTGCACACCACCACCGTGGGCGCGGCATCGGCCAAGACATACGCGATCCGATCAACCGGATACTCCGGATCCACCGGAACGTAGGCGGCCCCCGCCTTCAACACACCCCACAGCACCACCAACAGATCAACCGACCGCTCCATCAACACGGCCACCCGACCCTCAACCCCCACCCCCCGACCCATCAGCCAACGCGCCACCCGATTCGACCGCTCATCCAACTCCCCGTACGACAACCACGAGCCCTCGTCATCGACCACCGCCAACCGACCCGGCGACCCCTCCGCCTGGGCCACGAACAACTCCGGCAACGTCGCCTCGAGGATCGGCTCAGCGGTGTCGTTCCACCGCGTCAGGACCGTGTGCCGCCCGGCCTCCGCGAGGAGATCCAACTGTCCGATCCGCGCTGTCGGTTCGGCGGTCACCGCTTGAAGAAAGGCCACGAAGGCGTTCTGATGCGCCACGAAGTCGTCGATCCCCGGCGATGAGACGTCCCCGTCGAAGTCGACTCGGATCCGGCCGTCGGCGGATCCGCCCCGGACGGTGATCATCAGGTCCTCGACGGGCGGGATCGAGACGTCGTGCACCGTGCCCACCGAGCCCGCGAAATCCAGGTCGTGGTCGAAGGTGACGACGTTGACCAGCGGCCCGAACTGCCGCTTGCCGCCGGCCGGCCAGTTGAGTTCCCGGCGCAGGTCCTCGCCGCGGAACCGCTGGTGGCGGGTGATGTGACGCAGCTCGTCCCGCGCCCGTCGCGCGAGGGTCAGGATGTCCTCTCGCGGGTCCACCCGCAGGCGCATCGGCACGATGTTGGCCATCGTGCCGGGGGTACGTCCGGAGAGCGCGGTGACCCGGCCGGTCACCGCGACGCTGAACACGACGTCGGCGCTGCCGGTCATCCGGCTGAAGTACGCCGCCGCGGCGGCGATGACCACGTTGGGCCAACTCACCTCACCCGTCACGGACAGCCCCCGCACACGTTCCGCGCCGGAGGCGTCGAGGTAGGCCGTCTCCCGCCGGAACTCGGCGCCCGCCGCGCCGCCGACGGCGAGGCTCACCGGACTCGGCCGGTCCGCGAAGCGACCGGTCCAGAAGGCGCGGTCCTTCTCCTGGTCGGCGGAACTCCGATACGTCTCCTGTTCGTCCAGGACGTTGCCGATCGACCCGAACCTCGGCTCGGCGCAGGGGGTCCCGCGGACGAGGGATGTGTAGATCTCCGCCACCCGCTGCCCGAAGACCGACCAGCCGTACGCGTCCATGACGACGTGGTTGTAGCGCTGATACCAGAAGTAGCGGTCGTCGGAGATCTTGAACAAGGCGTAGGCGAAGAGCGGGCTGTCCGTCGGATCCGCCGGGACGGCCAGCTCGTCCCGCATCCAAGCGTGCGCCTTGGTCTCGGGATCCGGGGACGCACTCAGGTCCAGGACGGTGAGAGACCACCCGTCCGCAGCGGGGACCTGATGGGGGCCGTCGGGGTCCTCGATGATCCGGACGTTCAGTCCTTCGGTCTCCGCGACGACTTGCCGCAGAGCTGTCTCGAACCGCGGCCCGTCGACCGGCCCGGCGATCTCCACGTACTCACCGGAGTTGTAGACCGGGCTGGGATCGCCGATGCGCTGCGCGAGCCAGATGTCGTACTGAGCCGCGGTCAGGGGCAGGCGACGGTCGTCCTGAGACATTCGAGTCCCTCACTCAGAGTTCGGTGCGTTCAGGTCGGTGCGGCTGCGACGTCAGGCCGTCGCCGCCAGGTCGTAAATGGATTCCAGGCTCGGCGCCTCGAGCAGGTCGATGACGCTGATGCTTCGCCCGGTCCTGTCCTCCAGGACGGTGACGAGTCGCAGCAGATGGATGGAGTCCCAGCCGGGAAGGTCGTGCAGCCGGCGTCCCGCGTCCTCCACGGTCACCGGCAGGCCGAGGTCGTCCCGGATGAGGGCGATGAATTCTTCGAGGTCGGTCATGACTGGTCGCCTTCGGGGGTGTTGTCGAAGCTGATGTGCGGCGGCGTCGGCATGACGTCCGTCAGCGGGTGCCGGAAGGTCAGCACGCCGCCTTCCTCACCGGCCGGGGCGAAGCCGTGCCGGGGATAGAAGTCGGCGACGCGCCGGTTCTTGGCCGTCTCGCGGTAACGGGCGATCACGGAGGTGGCCCCGGTGTCGCGGGCCTGCCGGAGCACCCAGGACAGACAGGCCTCCTCGATGGACCGGGAGAACACCCGGCAGCTGAGCAGGAAGTTGTCGATGCGGAGCAGGTCGCCGTCCCGCCGGGCCAGGACCGCGCCGACCAGTCCGTGATCCCCGAAGCGGTCGCCGGCGTGGACGGCCAGTGTGAGCGCGGCGGGGTCCCTCGTCAGGTCGAGCACATCGCCGGGCTGGAGGCGGTCGGCGGTCAGGTTGAACTGGTTGGTCCGCAGCGTGAGCTGGGAGATCCTGGGCACCTCGGCCTCGGTGGCCGGCCCGATGCGGATGTGGACGCCCAGCTCGCGCAGATAGTCGTCGGTCGAGTCGAAGCTGTCGAGGAAACTCCTGCGCGCCGTCTCGTCCCGGTATCTCGACGCCCGGACCCGGTCCTCGGACGTCAGCTCCCGTACGTCGAACCAGCCGTCCCGTAGCAGGCTCCTGCGGTGCCATGCCGGTTCGCCGTCCACGTCGACGACGGCGACGCCGGGCAGCTCCCGCCGGACGAGCTCGCGTTCGAAGACGCTGTCGTCGAGGAAGACGAAACTGTCGACGGACAGCCCGAGGGTCCCCGCGAGGAGGTTCAGGTTGTCGTGCTTGGGCTGCCAGTTCGCGATGATCTGGACGAAGTCCTCCTCGCGTAGGGCCATGCGCGGGTGTTCGCGCAGCGCCCGGGCCACCAGCTCGGGTTCGTTCTTGCTGACGGCCGCGACGAGGACGCCCTGCGAACCGAGTTGCCGAACGACCCGCTGGAAGGCGAGGAACGCCTCGCCCCGGTAGCCGTCGCCGACTTCGATGCCCTCCACGCCGTCGTCGCCGAGGACGCCGCCCCAGAGGGTGTTGTCGAGGTCGAGCACGAGGCATTTCTTCGACCGTCCGGTCAGCTGCCGGGCCAGGTGGCCGATCTCCGCCGCGTACGCGAAGAGCAGGTCGTCGGTCAGATGGGCCTTGGCGTAGGTACTGAGCCGGTCGTCGGTGACCGGCACGCCCTGCGCGATGATCGGATCGAGGTCCAGCACGACGACCGACGGGTTGTCCTCGGCCAGTCGCAGCAGCCGGGTGTTGGCCTCGCGCCAGACCGCGCCCAGCCGGGCCCGGGACCGGTGGTCCACCAGCTGGGCGGTGTGCCCGCGCAGCAGCGGCATCGTGTTCAGCACCAGGGTGCCCGGGGTCTCGGCGAACCGGGCGGCGAGCCGTTCGATCAGACCGAGCTTGTCGGCGGTGACCCGTGCCACGTCCTCGGGGCGCCAGGGCACCGGCACCTCGTCGAACACGATCATCGGGTCCAGGACGCACAGGACGAGATCCGGGCGTGCCGCGTTCAGTTGGCCGGCCGGGTCGAGGAGGTCGAACACGTAGTTGTCGAAGTCGGCGAGCACCGGGCGTGCCACCAGGCCGTGCCGGGCCAGCTGCGCGGTCAGGGCCGGAGCCAGCGCCCCGAGGGTGCCGTGCCCGGTGACGCCGATCGTGACGAGCGGCGCCTCAGGGTGGGCTTTGGAGATCTCCTCCGGATCGAGCCGGGCGATGAGCCGCCCGGCTCGTACCAGTTCCGCGTCCGAGAGCCGGGCCACCAGCTCGGCCGCCCTCGGGTACTCGGCGACGAGACGGCCCGCGTCGGCGAGGTCGCGAAACTCGGCTGCGGCCGAAGCGTCAGCGGACACGTTCACCTCCTCGGCGGTTCCACGCCCGGCGGGGGCGGAGGGGGACCGCCGCCACCCAGGATCTGCAGCGGGGGTGGGCCGCCGGGGCCGTCGAAGGACCCGCCGGGAGGCGGTGGCGGCATCTCGCCTGCGCCGTTCGGCGGGAAGCCGCCGAAGTGCTGCGGTCCGCCCACGAGCTGCGGGACGGGTTCCTCGCGCCGGCGCGAGGTCGTCGCGAACTGGGTGCGGTAGAGCTCCGCGTAGAGACCGCCCGCGAGCAGCAGATCCTCGTGGACGCCCCGCTCCCGGATCTCGCCGTTCTCGACGACCAGGATCTGGTCGGCCTCACGGATGGTGGACAGCCGGTGGGCGATCACCAGGGACGTCCGGCCCACGAGCGCGGTCTTCAGCGCCTGTTGGACGGCCGCTTCCGACTCCGAGTCGAGGTGCGCGGTGGCCTCGTCGAGGACGACGACCGAGGGGGCCTTGAGGAGCAGCCGGGCCAGGGCGATCCGCTGCTTCTCGCCACCGGACAGCCGGTAGCCGCGGTCGCCGACGATCGTGTCCAGGCCGTCGGGCAGGGACGAGATCAGGTCCCAGATCTGCGCGGACCGGCAGGCATCGGTCAGCTCCTCCTCGTCGGCATCGGGCCTGGCGTACATCAGGTTGGCCCGGAGGGTGTCGTGGAACAGGTGCGCGTCCTGGGTGACCATGCCGACGGTTTCCCGCAGGGATTCCATGGTCAGGTCGCGGACGTCGACGCCGCCGATCCGTACGTTCCCCGAGGTGGGGTCGTACAGCCGGGGCACGAGGTGGGTGATGGTCGTCTTGCCCGCGCCGGACGGTCCGACCAGCGCTGTGAGCTTGCCCGCGGGCACCGTGAAAGTCAGGTTCTTCAGGGTCAGGGCGTTGTCCTTGCGGACCTGCGAGGGGAGCGCGATCGACTCCAGCGAGGCGAGCGAGACATCGGCGGCGGCCGGGTAGCGGAAACTCACCCCTTCGAACTCGACCTCCGGGGCGTCCGAGCCCCGGCCCGGCAGCGCCTCGGCGCCGGCCTTCTCCGCGATCAGCGGCTTGAGGTCGAGCAGTTCGAAGAGCCGGTCGAAGCTGACGAGCGCGGTCATCACGTTGGCCTGCACGCTGGACAGCTGGTTGATCGGCCCGAAGAGCCGGGTGAGCAGCGTGGCCAGGGCCACCAGGGTGCCGATCTCGAAGGCGTTACGGATGACGAGCGTGCCGCCGACCCCGTACACGAGGGCGGTGGCGAGGCTCGCGAGCAGGGTGATCGAGACCAGGAGCATCCGGCCGTAGACGAAGGTCACCACGCCGATGTCGCGGACCCGGGCGGCCCGCCGGCGGAACAGCCCTGTCTCCTGATCCGGCCGGCCGTACAGCTTGGCCAGCAGCGCGCCCGCCACGTTGAACCGCTCATGCATGAGGGTGCCCATCTCGGCGTTCTGCTCCATCGACTCCCGCATCAGCCGCTGCATCCTGCGGCCGATGATCCGGCCGGGCAGGACGAAGAAGGGCAGGACCACCACGGCGATGACGGTGATCACCCAGGAGAGGTAGAGCATCGCGCCGAGCACGAGGACCAGTGCCAGCCCGCCGGACACGACCGAGGACAGCAGGGTGGTGAGGGCCTGTTGAGCCCCGACCACGTCGGTGTTCAACCTGCTGACCAGCGCGCCGGTCTGCGCCCGGGTGAAGAAAGCGAGCGGCTGCCGCTGCACATGCTGGAACACCTCGGTCCGCAGGTCGTAGACCAGCCCCTCACTGATACGTGCCGAGTACAGGCTCTGGGTCAGTGCGGCCACGGTCTCCAGCACCGCGAGACCGGCGACCGCGCAGGCCACACCGACGACGATCCCGGTGTCACGGGGGATGATGCCGTCGTCGATGAGGATCTTGAAGAGCAGCGGAGACGCCACCGTGATCAACGCCTCGACCGTGGTGATGCACATGAGTAATGCCACGGCCCAGCGGTAGGGCCTGAGGTACGGGAGGATCCGCGGCACCGTGCCTGGTTTGATCTTCTGGCGGGTCAGCTCGGAATCCGCGCCGAACCCCTGTATCACCATTGTTGGCCCCGGGCCTCCGATCATGGCTCCGACACCTCCTTATCCGTTGAGTCATCGGACACGACCGCGGCCTTCGGCTATTCGGCGTGCTCGTACTGCTTCATTTCCTCGATGAGGCTTTTCGGACGCATGTCCGTCCAGTTCTCCTCGATGTGGTCGAGGCACGCCTTGCGGGTGTCCTCACCGAACGCGATCTCCCAGCCGGCCGGGACATCCGCGAAGGTCGGCCAGAGGGAATACTGGCCTTCGTCGTTGATGAGCGCGTAAAAGACGCCGTCTTCGTTGTCGAACGGATTCGCCATGTTCGCCCCTCCCGTGGATCACGGCCTATTCGATAAATGCGCGCACATTCGCGCCATGACGCTTCGAGCGATAGTAGTCGCGGCAATCTCGCCGGGACAACCGAAGGACAGCCGTCCAACCGTCGGATTCCGGCACTTGGACGCTTGGACAAAAAAGGGCCCGCCGGATATGGCGGGCCCCTTTTGATGCTGACGGTCAGTCGTCGGCCGGAAGAAATACGGGATCTTGTTTATCGGTGAACGCGCCGTTCCGCTCTGCTTTACGCGGGCCGCACCCCGAATCGGCCGACCTTGTCGATCACGTCCTCGCCGTAGAGCCGGAGGGCCTGCTGGAGCGCGAACTCCGCCATGTACCCGCGGAACGCCTCCGGTGGCTCCTCGGCGAGGTTCAGCATCCGCCGGTTGGCGAGCACCGCGTCGCCCTCGAAGCGGGCCAGGCTCAGCTCGATGGCCGCGTCGAGTTCGTGCGGCTCCACGACCTCGTCGACCAGGAGCTTGGCGGCGGGCTCCGCCGCCCGGATCCTGCGGCCTTCGAGAATGACCTGACGGGACAGGCGCGGCCCGGCGAACCGGCTGAGCCGGAAGTTCGCGACGCCCGGAATGATCCCCTCCTTCGCCGCGGGGAGGCTCAGGTAGGCGTCGGACGAGGCGAGCACGTGGTCGAACACGAGCAGCAGCTGGGCTCCGCCGCCGATGGCGAAGCCGTCCACGGCGGCGACCCACGGTTTCTCGATGTGGGGTGAGTGCCACTGGCCGGGGTGATCGGCGAGCACGCCCCGGACCAGCTTGTGGATGTAGCCGAGTTCGCGTCGCAGCAGGAAGTCGACCAGCGAGATGTCGCCCGAGCTGAGGTTCTTCAGGTTGATGCCGGCGCTGAACACCCGCTTGCCCTTGTAGCGGGGGTGACTCATCTCCCCACCGCGGAGCAGCCCCACCCGGACCGCCGGGTCGAGCAGGGCGAGGTCGACGGCGGTCTCCATGTCGTCGACCTGCCGGTTGTCCTCGGCGTTCAGGCAGTCGTCCCGGCACAGGGTCAGCCGTGCCACCCCGTCCCGCCGTTCCACCCGCACGGCCTCCATCTCCACCACACCGGTACGGATGAAGTCCGGGAGCAGCCGAAGGGCCCGGGGGGTCGGCCGGAGCATGGCGTCGAGCAGATGCGGGCCGGCCCGTGGCGAGCGCAGAACCGCTCGCAGGAAGATCCCCTGATCGATCTCGTGCCCCTCCTTGGCCGCCTGCGGCAGAGCCCGCTCGACGGCGAGTTGCTCTTGGGTGGGGACCAGCCCGGGAAAGGCGTCCGCAGCGGCTTCGACCAGTTCCGCGAGCCGGAGGTACCTGCCGCGGTCCTCGGTCAGCCGGTCGTACACGGCGTCGGCGTGAGCGTCCAGGAAACGTACGCGCAGCGCGCGGGCGGCGTCCTTGGCGGCGGCGATCTGGGCCCGCTGCTCGGGTGAGCGCGAGCCGGGTTCCGGCAGCGACGCCACCAACTGCTCTACGCGTGCCGCGGCTTCGGGCAGGCTCGGCCAGAGGCCCGGTGGATCCTGTTGCGGAGACAGGACCGTTGTCACCGGGACTCCCCGCCGGCGCCCTGTCTGAGCGCGCGGTCGCAGGCCGCCAGGTGCGGTCCGAGGGCGTCCTCGAAGCTCGTCGTCGCGGCGTCGAACAGGAGCTGGCGCCTGATCGCCACCTCCTTGCCCGACAGGCCGCCGACCAGCTCCGCCGCAGCCGCAAGCGCGCCCGCCGGATCGTCGGCCAGCTCGTCGACGATCCCCAGTGCCAGCGCCTCGGGCGCGTCGATCGGGAGGCCGAACAGCACGGCCCGGCGGATCCTGGTGGCACCGGCCTGCTGAACGAGCCGGTAGCCGGCCATCCCCGGCCAGGTGGCTGTGCCGTCACGCGGTACCAGCAGCCGCGTGTCCGGGGCCGCCACGCGGACATCCGTGGCGAGGAACGCGTCCAGGGCCGGGCCGCCGCAGTCGCCGGAGGCCACCGCGACCGTGGCCATGGGGAGCCGTTCCAGCCTGCGCAGCGTGCGCTCCCACTTGGTGACGAGCATGACGTCCAGGCCACTGGTCCAGGCCCCTTCGGGGGCTCCGGTGACGTGCACGGTCACGATGCCCGGGCCGCCATCCTCGGCGTGGTCCTCGGCCTGGTCCTCGGCCTGGTCGCAGATGCTTGCGAGCGCCTTGACGGAGGCGGCCGTCAGCGGCTCGGCGCCGTCGATGGTCAGCGTGAGCGCGTCGCTCGCCACACTTCCCGGCCTCACCATCGGACCAGCGCTGTCTCGATCGTGGAGCCCGGTCCCATGGTCATGAGCACTCCGTATTCGCCAGGTCGGGTGACGCACTCATCGAGGAGCCTTTCGTAGGAGAACAGGAACGAGCCGCTGGACACGTTGCCGTGGTCGCGCAGCACGCCGACGGTGTGCCGCACGTCGTGACGGGTCAGTCCGAGGTTGACGACGACGGCGTCGATCACCTTCTTGCCGCCGGAGTGCACCAGCCAGTGGCTGATGTCGCTCCTGCGCAGGCCGGTGCCCGACAGCAGGCGGTCGACGACGATCTCGGCGTGTGCGCCCACCACGTACGGGATCTGCGGGTCGAGGAAGAAGCTGAACCTGCCCTGCGTCCGGTCCCAGTCGTACCGCATGGCGTCGACCGCGTCAGGAATGATGCAACTGGCGAACTTGAGCACGCTGGGGCCCTCGGGAACCGCCGGTGCATCCTCGCCCGGGCCCTGGCCGGCGACGAGTGCGACGGCCGCCGCACCATCGCCGAACAGGCTGTTCACGACCGCCGTCCGCATCGACGAGTCCATCGCGTACGCGGCGGAGCAGGCCTCCGCACACAGCACCACGGCGAGTTCGCCCGGATGGGCGGCGGACCAGCCCGACACCACGCCCAGGGCGTTGAGTCCCGCGTTGCAGCCCATACCGACGATGTCGGACCGGCTGCAGTGGCGGTCGATGCCGAGTTCACGGATGAGCAGTGCGCTGAGGCCGGGTGTCAGGAAGCCGGTGGACGTCACGCAGCACAGGTGGCGCAGGTCCGAGAGTTCCGCGCCCGCCCGCTTCAGGCAGGCGCGGAGGGCCTCGGCGCCCATCTCGATCGCCAGCGTCTTGTGCTTGTCGAGCAGGTCGCCCTGCGACTCCGGAGCCCGGACTCCCGCACTGTCCTGGGGAGGCAGCGTCAGATTGCGGCGCTCGATCGCGCTGTTGAGGAAGACGGAACGGACCTTCGGGTCGGTGATCCGGAAGGCGTCGAGCACTTCCTCCTGGGAGAAGGAGGTGGACGTCACAGCCGTGCCCACTCCGACGATTCGCGGGCGGGCGAGTGCCGCGATGCCGCGCCCTTCCGCCGCCGGCACCCCGGCCTCCAGGATGTCCGCGTCCAGAACCTCCGGACGGTCGATATTGATGGTCATCGGAAAGTCCACCCCCACATTCGCGGCTTGCTACGCAGTTCTCGCGTGGCATTGGTGCTGGTCACTCTCGTCGCCTTTCTCGCTTGACTCCGATGGAGCATGAAAGCCTGTTACGACCACGCGCTCTCCGCCTCGATGAAGCGCGCGAGCCGCGCGGTACCCTCCTCGATTTCCGCAGGTGTCAGATAACTGGTCGAGAGCCGGATACCGTGGTGGCCGCCGCCCTGCGGATAGAAATAGTTCATCGGAGTCCAGATGACGCCGAAGTCCTGTGCGGACCGGGTCAGTGCGGCGTTGTCCACCCGGAACGGAACCTGCATGGTCAGGAAGAAGCCGCCGGTGGGCTTGTTCCACCGCACGCCCAGGGCGGTCCGGCGGTCGGCCGGAAGGCATTCGTCCAGATGGCGAAGGGTGTTCTGCATCGCGTTGCCGTAATAGGCCGCCGCACCTGCGTTCAGCTCCGAGATCCTTCCGCCCGCGGCCAGGAGCGTGCCGGCCACGGCGGCCTGGCTCAGCGACGAGGTGTTCACCGTCACCATGCTCTTGATCTTGGCCAGTTCGTCCGCGAGCAGGCTGGTCCGGCCCGACTCGTCCACGACCAGCTGGTCCGCGATGGCGAAGCCCACCCGGGCACCCGGGAAGACCGTCTTGGAGAAGGAACCGAGGTGGACGACCACGCGCGCCCGGTCCAGCGACTTCAGGGTCGGCAGTGGTGAGCCGGGGCTGACCAGCCGATAGGGGCTGTCCTCGAGGATGAGGATGTCGTGGCGTGCGGCGAGTTCCAGGAGGTCGGCGCGGGCCTGTTGCCCCATCGTGGTCCCGGACGGATTGGAGTGGTCGGGCACAACGTAGAAGGCGCGGGGACGGCGCCCGCGTGCCCTCTCGTCCCGGATCGCCGCCTCCAGATCGGCACAGGAGAACCCGTCCTCCCGCTCCTCGACCGGAGTCACCGCGACGTCCAGCAGCCGGGCCGCGCCGGTGATCCCCACGTAGCAGGGGCTGGAGACCAGGAGCACGTCGTCGGGGCCGGTCATCAGCGCGCGCAGCACCAGCAGCATGGCTTCCTGGGCGCCGACGGTCACCACGATGGACTCGGCCGGGACATCGGTGTTCTCGTCGGCGCGGAGCGAGTCGGCGATGATCTCTCGGATCTGACCCGCCGTGGGCCCGTACTGGTACATGGAGGTGCGGATCTGCTGCGGCGAACTGCCCTGCTCGGCAAGGTGGTCCAGGTAGCGGCGGACATGGGTGAAGATCTGCTCGTTGTCGAAGAACCCGTCGTACGGCCGGCCGGGCGCGAAGGAGATCGCGTCGGGGTAGCGGAGCGTGATCTCGTTGAGGAAGTTCATCGTGTCCAGGACCGGATCGGAGACGCTGGCGTGCAGGTCGGTCTTCCGCAGGGCGGCCGGCGCGGCCTCGTTCGGCGGCGTCGGCCGCGCCGGCCGGTGTCCGGTCCGGATGAGTTCGGGGCCGGCGTCCACGACCGAGCCGGTGCCGGTGAACTCCATGGCCTGCTTCAGATCCCGGACCAGGTCGTCCAGAGCCGCTGTCGCCCCCGCGCGCCCACCCTGCAGCAGTCCCTCCAGCACCGGCCGCCCGATGAGCACCGCGTCGGCTCCCCGGGCGAGCGACGCCAGGACGTCGGCGCCCGTGCGGATGCCGCCGCCCAGCAGGACCGGGCAGCGGCCTGCCACGGCCGCCGCGACCTCCGGCAGCGCGTCGAGGGCCCCGACCACCATCCCGTCGGCGCCCGCCTCGATCGCCCGCAACGCCTCGGGAGCCGTACGAACTCCTTCGACCAGCAGCGGAAGTGAGGCAGCCGAGCGCAGCCACTCGACGGCCGACCAGTCGACGGAGGCGTCCTGGCGGGGCTCCGGTGCGAGGACCAGCGCCCCGAACCCGGCGTCCTCCGCCCGCCCGACGAGCCGCTGTGTCATCGCCCGGTCCCGGAAGGAGTAAGTCCGAAGCCACAGCGGGACGTCGGCGCCGGAGAGGTCCGTGAAGGTCCGTCCGGCGTATGCGCTGACGACGGCCGGAAGACCGGCCGCACCGGCCGCCCGGACCACCTCGGGCTCGCCGTCGGGCCTGGCGAGACCCGCGAGAGGGCCCACGGCCAGCGGCGCCGTCCAGGTGGCGCCGAGGATCTTGGTGGTGGTCTCGGGCAGTCCGGAGTTCCCGGAGCTCCCCTGCCTCAATCCGATACGGTCAAAGGCCTCCCGGTTCACGGCCGACGCTTGTTCCTCGGCCGCCAGGAAATCCGACAGCGTGCAGTCCAGGCCCTCGAACGCCAGCCGCGCATAGTCATCGACGCTCTGTCCGGCCATGGATTACCCCCGTGCGGAATCAGTCGGTGAAATCGTTTATCGGGCGCTCAGGATCACACGCTTCCCAGCGTTCCGACAATGCCGTCCAACCGACTGAAGTACTCACTTGGACGCGTTTTCAGGAACAGATTCCGCACGGTTTGTTTTTATCGCCCATTCGAGCACAATGAGAGATCACCGGTGCGCGTGAGTGCCACCCGAAGGTCGGAACGGCGCCGCACTTTCAACTTCCGGTAGATCTTGGTGAGGTGCTGCTCGACCGTGCTCACCGTGACGAAGAGTTTGCCCGCGATCTCGGCATTGGTGCAGCCCGAGGCCGCGAGTTCCGCGACTTTGCGTTGGGCGTCGGTGAGTTCGGCCGGTACGGAGCCCGGCTCACCGCCGGCCACCCCCTCCTCGTCGACCGGGAGAGTCCAGAGCCGCGCCGACGGGCCGCGTCCGAAGAGCGTCTCCCGCGCTGCTTCCAGGTCGGTCTGCGCCTGCACCAGTTCCAGACGGTCACCGCACGCGTCGAGGATCCGCACCGCCTCCTGGAGCAGCGTCAGGCGATCCTGTACGTCACTGGTCGCGGCCAGGCGGCGCAGCGCGACCCCCCGGACCCGGGAGCGCCTGTCGCCCAGCAGTGACAGCTGTTCCTTGGCGAGCGCCCGTGCCTCCCGGACCCTGCCCAGCGCTATGAGTGCGGCGGCCGCGTCGTTACGCCAGTCCGCCAGGTCGGGCGAGTCGAGCCGCCACTTCACCATCAGCTCCCCGCATGACCGGAAGTTCGTCAGTGCGGCGCGCGGGTGGCCCATGACCAGGTGATAGCGACCGACCGCCTGGAGATAGGGCAGCACGAAAGGGGTGTCGAACATGATGGGCGGAACCGGGAGGTTGAGGTAGGACATCGCAAGCTCGAAGTCACCCTGTTCGGTCGCCGCACGGATCGCCAGCGACAGCGGGATGCCGGCCACGACACCCCAGGCCGACGGTGCGACGAGATTCAACGCGGTCCCTGCGTGCTCCCCCGCGGCGGCGACGGCGCCCCGGCCCAGGGCCACGGCTGACGAGATCGTCTCGAACAACGCGCGCCGCAGGGGAACGCGCCGGATCCACGGTTCTTCGAGCAGTTGCTCCGTCCAGTGCGCCGCCTCGTCCAGCCGGTCCATCCGCATCAGAAAGAGCAGCGCGAACAGCGTGGCGGTCAGGGAAGTGCCGGCACTCGGGCCGTACAGCACCTGGTCCGGCCCCTGGACCTCCTCGCCGTCACCGGTTCGGCTCCCCGCCGAGTTGAGGAGGCTCAACGCGGCCAGCGGGACCGACCGGATCGACGGAACGCCGAGCCGTTGGCCTGCCTCACCGTCCGAGGCGAGGCGGGCCGGCCCCGGATAGGTGAGGGACAACCACGCCCGGCCGACCGTGACGTCCGGTGACGGCGCCGGCGGCTGCGAACCCTCGCCAATCCGGCCGTCGTTGGCCTCGATGATCCGCAGGGCGTCGTCGGCCTGGGCGAACTCCCCCCGCCAGAGCAACTGCCTGACCAGGACCATGGCGTCCTCTCCGGTGAGCAGGCCGGCTCGTACGTCATGGCTCAGCTGATGCAGGTGCCTGGCCGCCTTGGCCGGGTCTATGTGCCACTGCGCGTCGGCGAGCGCGGCAGTGATCCGCGCCCCCTGCGCCGCATCCGCACAGATACCGGACGCATGGCGCAGGTAGTCGACGGACTCGGTGACGTCGCCCGCGGCCATGGCCTCACGCGCTGCTTCCCGGAGGATGGCCACCCGCCACGAGGCGTTGTCGGAGTCATGGGCCGCCATGAGCTGCCCGGCCACCGCCACGGCGGCGGCCCCGCTCTCGTGGAGCAGCTCAGCGGCCCGGCTGCGCATGGCGGGGAGGTCTTCGAGCGGGATGTCGGCGAGCACCGCGAGCTGCGCCGCCTCGTGCCGGAACCGCTCGGCCGACAGCAGACCCGCGGCGTTGAGGTCGGCGATGCTCCGGCGAACCGACGTGGCATCGACACCAAGAAGGTCGCCGGCCAGCGACGGAGTGGCCGACTCGCCGAGAACCGCCACCGCGCGGGCGACCGCGAGCATCACCGGTTCGCACCGGTGGAGGCACCGCAAGTAGGCGTCCCGGAAGCCATCCCCGGGGTGCGGATCGTCCATCGCGGGCCGTCCCGCCGTGCAGTCGTCGATCAGGGCGTGCAGCAGCAGCGGATTGCCTCCGCTCGCCGCCGTGCACAACTCGGCGACCCTCCGTGCGGGTTCCGAACCAAGGCGCTGGGTCAGCTGATCGGCTGTGCCGGCCTCCGTCAGCGGCGCCAGCCTGATCCGATGGCAGTACGGGAGGTGCAGGGTCTCCGCATGGAGCGGTGCCAACCCCCGCTCGTAGCACGAGCTCTCGTTCATCACGACCATGACCGCCGACGGCTCGACCCGGCGGATCAGATAGCGCAGGCACTGGAGCGACGGCTCGTCCGCGAAGTGCACATCGTCGATGCCGATCACGAGCGGCCTCCGCTCGGAGAACCGGCAGATGGTCCGGCAGATCCGCTGCAGCAGTCCGACAGGGGCCCGACGGATCGCCTGGGGACCGTTGCCGGGGGCCGTGATCCCGCCCTCCTCGGCGGCGCACGGGGCCGCTGCCATCCCGGCCGCGCGCATCGCGTTCAGCAGCTGGTCAATGACGCCGAACGGATGCAGTTGCTCGCTGACAGAGGCCGTCACCGAGAAGAAAAGACCCCCTTGTTCGATGACCCGCTCGCCGAACGCCTGAAGCAAGGCCGTCTTCCCGCACCCCACGGGACCGTTCGTGAGAACGCCCGCTCCCTTGCCGCCTGCACACCCCTCGTACAGCTGCTCGAGGAGTCGGATTTCATCGTCTCTTTCGCTGAGCTTCACAGGTACCCCCGTACTGCGCTCCTGAGCAAAATCCGAAGGGCCGCCCGAACTCAACCACCCAACGGGCACCCCTGGTACCTGTGTAGTCCATTTTCTTGGCCAAGCTGCGGCTTGGATCCGGTCATGGCTGCCGTTCGGAGAGCCGAACGAGTGTGTCGAGCAGGCGGTGTCCCCCTCGGGGCGCCCTGGAACGCGTACGGATTCCTCCTGGATATTCGTCCGAATCCGACCACCTGCCTGGCCGGATCGGGGCGGCATCCACCCAGGCTGTGGTGCCCCGGGACAAGGTGGCCGGCTCGGCGCGTCAGCGCAGCAGCCCCGCGTTCGGCAGTGCCGCGTCTTCTGCGTCCCGTCCGGAACCTGCGTCGTCCTCCCGTACGGCGTCCCATCCCCCGGCCTTGAGCATGGCCGTCATGGGGCCTGCGGCGCGGGAGGGGACGGCGAATCGTACGGTGAGCTCGTCTCCGTCGTCGACCTCGACGACGACGTCCTCGGGGGCAACGCCGAAGTCCGCGATGGCACCCAACAGGCGCGAGAGCCTCCCGGGCCAGTCCGGAAGGGCCACCCGCACCCGGGCGTCATCGGCCGAGGCACCGGCACGGGCCCCCGGGATCGCTGCCAGCCCGGCGATCCCCCGGTCGAGCAGGTCCACCATCGTCCGCATGCCGTGGGCCCTGTCGCAGGGTTCTGGCTCGGCGAGTACGTCCAGTGCCGAGACCAGCCGGGACAGATCCGCGTGCAGATCCCGCACGACGCCGGCGACGGCCCCGGCATTGGCCTGGAGGATGTCGCTCCAGAGCCGGGAGTCGCCACCGGCGATCCTGGTGACGTCACGCAGCCCCTGACCGGCGAGCCGGGACACGTCGGCCGGGGCGTCCTGCAGCCGGGCCGCCATCAGGCTGGCCACCAGGTGCGGTACGTGAGAGGTCAGGGCCACCGTGTCGTCGTGGACCTGGCTCTGCATCACGACCGGGACCGCTCCGCACAGTTCCACCAGTTCGAGGGCCCGGTCGAAGGCCGTGCTCGATGTCAGCCGGGACGGGGTGAGCGCCCAGGGGCGGCCCTGGAACAGATCCGCGCGGGCCGCCAGGGGGCCTGACCGCTCCCGGCCCGCCATCGGATGCCCGCCGACGTAACGGGCAGGATCGGGAGCGCAGTTCAGCACCGCCCGTTCCGGCCCGGCCTTCACGCTCGCCACGTCGGTGTAGCTGACGGCCAGCCCACGCTCCTGCGATGCGGCGAGCACGATGCCGACCTGACTGGGCGGAACCGCGATGACGGCCAGATCCACCGCCTCCTCCGGGGTCTCCGCCAGCCCCGCCCCAAGGGCTGCGGCCGTACGGGCAGCGGCAGGATTCCGGTCGGACAGAAACACCCTCACCCCCTGCCGACGGGCGGCCAGCGCGACCGAAGTGCCGATCAGACCAGTGCCGATGACGGCCATGGCACGAATCACGAAACACCACCCGTTCGAAAGCCTCGATCATCAACCGAAAGGTCGGCCCAGCTTATGCACAAAACTCGGGCGCGGATATCCTTGGACGATCTGCGGGCCTTTTCTGCGAGCGCGTCCATCTGCCGCCAAGTGCATCCGTAGCCAGATCTGAGATCGGAACCCTACAGTTCGGGAAACTCGGTTCTTTTCCTGATCTGGGGACACACATGAGGGATTTAGCCAAGGCATCGGGGCCGCTCGCGGATCTGTCGATCGACTACATAGAGATGCACGTCGAAAACCTGGAGAGGGCGACGTTCAACTGGATCGACAGGTACGCCTTCACGGTGGTCGGTGCCGACAACTCCGCAGAACACCGCAGCATCGCCCTGCGCCACGGGAAGATCACCCTGGTACTCACCGAGGCGACATCGGACCGGCATCCGGCATCGGCGTATGTCCTGTCCCACGGTGACGGGGTCGCCGACATCGCCCTGCGCACCACCGACGTCGACGCGGCCTTCCATGCCGCGGTCGCCAACGGCGCCCCTGTCCACCAACGGCCGGTCAGGCACGGGGGTGACGGACCCCGCGTCACGGCGGTGATCGGCGGCTTCGGCGACGTCGTCCACACGCTGGTGCAACGCGACCCCGAGGAAGGTCCTGGGCTACCGGCCCACTTCGTGGCCGCGCCGCTGTCGAGCGGTGATCAGACCAGTGACGTGGGCCTGCTCGACATCGACCACATCGCGGTATGCCTGAACACCGGCGAACTCGGGCCGACGGTCGAGTTCTACACGGACATCCTCGGATTCCGGGACGTCTTCGAGGAACGCATCGTCGTCGGCTCCCAGGCAATGGAGTCGAAGGTCGTCCAGAGCCCGTCGGGCACGGTGACCCTGACACTCATCCAGCCCGACCCCTCGGCCGACCCGGGGCAGATCGACGAGTTCCTCAAAAGCCACCAGGGAGCCGGCGTCCAGCACGTGGCCTTCTCCTCGCACGACGCGGTCCGCTCGGTGCGAGCCCTGACCGACCGCGGCGTCGCCTTCCTCACCACCCCCTCCACCTACTACGACCTGCTCAGCCGGCGGATCGGGCTGAGCGGTCCGAGGCTGGAGAGCCTGCGCGCGACGAACGTGCTCGCCGACGAGGACCACTCCGGCCGGCTGTTCCAGATCTTCACGGCCTCGACCCACTCGCGGCACACGCTGTTCTTCGAGGTCATCGAACGGCAGGGAGCCGAGACCTTCGGCAGCGCGAACATCAAGGCGCTGTACGAGGCCGTGGAGCTGGAAAGGACGGGGCAGCGTGGGTTCCAGCGGTGACCCGGCGGCCGGGACGGCCCGGTGTCTGGCCGATTTCGAAGAAGCCGCCGCCGCGGCACTGCCGGCCGACGTCTGGGACTTCGTGGCCGGCGGCAGCGGCGCCGAGGCGACGCTCGACGCCAACCGCACCGCCCTGGACCGCGTCTTCGTCACCCCCCGCGTGCTCAGGGACGTCTCGCAGTGCTCCACGGACTCCACTCTTCTCGGCCGGCCGGTCCACATGCCGGTGGCGACTGCGCCCGTCGCCTATCAGCGGCTGGTCCATCCCGAGGGCGAACTCGCGGCCGCCCGCGCGGCGAAGGCGTCGGGCGTGCCGTTCACCGTGAGCACCCTGAGCAGCGTCCCGATCGAAGACATCACCGCCATCGGCGGCACCGTCTGGTTCCAGCTCTACTGGCTGCGGGAGACGCGCGATTCCCTGGAGCTCGCGCGCAGGGCTGAGGACGCCGGCTGTGAGGCGATCATGCTCACCGTCGACGTGCCGTGGATGGGCCGCCGACTGCGGGACGTACGCAACGGGTTCGTGCTGCCCGATCATGTGCGGGCGGCCAACATCGCCACCGGCCCGACGGCACACCGGCGGTCCGCCGGCGCCTCCGCGGTGGCCCTCCACACCAGCCAGGCGCTCTCCTCGGCGGTGACGTGGTCGTCACTGGCGGCCCTGCGGCAGCGGACCCGGCTGCCGCTGGTGCTGAAGGGCGTCCTCGCGCCCGAGGACGCGCTCCGCGCGGTCGAGTCGGGGGCCGACGCGATCGTGGTGTCCAACCACGGTGGCCGCCAGCTCGACGGCGCTGTCCCCAGCATCGACGCGCTGGCAGAAGTGGCGCGGGCGGTCGGCGGGAGCTGCGAGGTCCTGATGGACAGCGGCATCCGCAGCGGAACGGATGTGCTCAGGGCCCTCGCCCTCGGTGCGTCCGGGGTTCTGGTCGGCCGTCCGCTGATCTGGGGCCTGGCCGCGGCCGGAGAGGCCGGCGCCCGGCAGGTGCTGGATCTGCTGGCCGACGAGATCCGGGACGCCCTGGGGCTGTCGGGCTGCCCCGACGTTGCCGCAGCCCGGCAGTTGCGCGCGGTCCGCGGCACTGGCCTCCATGAGGCGTCCTGAATCGCACCGCACCGCACAGGGCAGGGCAGGGCAGGGACACGGACATGCCTGGGCCTCCCACCGCAACGGCGGGAGGCCCAGGAGCCCCCCATCGGCGTCCAACCGTTCGTCTTCCACGCTTGGACGCCATGACAAGGGTTCGAATTCCGTCACCCTATCTGTGCGATGTCCTCCTCGACCTGTGTCGCGAAGTCCCTCCAGAGGTCCGCGAACTGCCGGGCGAGGTCGGCGACGACGTCACGGCAGTGCAGGGGAACGCTGTTGATGATCGCGTCCCACTCCTCTTTTCGGAGCGTGTGCAGAGTGAGCAGGCGCAGCAGATTGCGTCCGCTTTCGGTGAGGCGCAACGCCGGGTCCGCCTTCAGCCGTTTCACGACCGCGGCGCGATCGCGAACGGGTACTTTCCGGTGGCCGCCGGGCGACGGCTTGGCCAGCTCCAGGACACCGAATTCCCTCCGTCGGGCGAGGACATTGCCGTCGCTGATCACCGATTCCTTCTTGCGCTGTGCCGGCAGCAGATCCTCGCCGTTACGCAGCCGATTGCGCACGTCCCGTACGGTCTCGGGAGAGATCGCCGCCGCACGCGCGACCTGACGGAGCGAAAGGCCCGGGTTCTGGGTCAGCAGCTCGCCCGCCAGCCTGCGCCCGGCGCTTCCGTCGATGGGCCGGACCCTGCCGTCCTGGCCGACCCGGCTGTCCCCCGACTGCGGTTTGCGGATGATCCGCCTGCGGATCTCGGCGACCGTTCCCGGGGAAATACCGGTGACCGAGGCCACCCTCCGGTCCGACCACTGCGGATGGGACACGATGATGCGCTCTGCCGCGCACTTACGGTCCGCCAGGGCCAACGGCAGCCCGTGGGCGACGTTCAGCGTGACCGCGAGCACGAACGCTTCGGCCTCGTCACCGTCGAAGAACCTGACCGCGACCTTGTCCTCACCCCGCAGCCTGGCCGCCTTCAACCGGTGAAACCCGTCGATGACCCGCATCGTCGCCCGATGCACGGTGATCGGCGGAAGCTGCGTCTGGGCCGCGGCCAGGGTTTCCACGTGCTCGGGGCTCACGCCGGAAAGCCGCGGCGAGTCGGCCAAGGTCAGCAGACCGAGATCGACTTCGACCACAGGCTGCTGGTTGATTCCCATTTCTTCGGGCGACACTCCAACTCCTCATGAACTCGCGCTGATGCGGTCAGTGAGCCCTTCCAACCTCAACCTCATGCCGAAGCGAGGTGAAGGGCGAGGACGGCCTTGACGAGGTCGGTGATCCGTTGGGTGCCACAGCGGGGTTCCCGCATCGCCACGTCGTGATCACGGCCAAGGCCTGCTCGCCGACGGCGCGGATCCGGGCGTGGGTGATGTCGTCCGCGCGCGTTTCGCCGGCGAGGTTGTGGTGCTTGCCGCGGTGGGGGGCGCGGGTTCCGTCGTCTCGTTGGTATTCCTTGTCCGCCCGTAGCGAGCGCCGGCCTGGGTGAGCGCAGCGATCACGCGGTGAGTGCGGGCGGTCCTGATGTCCTGTACGCCGTCGTCATGGCGGGCAAGGCTCGTAAGCCCGGTGGACACGCGCACGCTCATGTCGTGCGTCTTGTGCCGGCCCGTACCAGGACCGGTCTTCATCGCCTCGGCCGACGTGGGGAACAGCCCCGCGCTGCGAATACGCGAATACCGGCCGAAGCCGGCATTGCCCGGCGACCAATCGCCGCCTGCAATACGCGGTCCCTGTCTCATCTGTTGAGCGGCTCATTGCTCGGCGAGATGCGGCCTCGTGGGCTGGGCGGATCCATTGTCGACGGCTCATCGACCAGGTGCTTCACAATCCAGCCCGTTGTCAATGCCCTCGACCCGTGGCCCCATCGACCCCCCTTCACGTTGGAGCAGCACATCTGGTGCCGGAAAAATGCCCCCGAAGCAGATGAAGCCCAAATTATCATTCGTCAATTGCAGCTGGAACCCCTGCCTTACCCCTACGCCCACCCCTACCCCTACGCCACACGGGCCAGCCCCTACGGACCCGCCAGGCCGATGCGTTTGCGGACGGTGGTTCCCGTCAGGCCGGTCGCCTAACCTCGTGTCGTGACCGTCCACCACGAGCTTTCCCGTACCGAGGCCCGCCGGATCGCCGTGCGCGCGCAGCTCCTGGACAGCTCGCGGCCGGCCGGGCTGCTTGAGGTGGTGCGCCAGTTGACTCTGCTGCAGATCGACCCGACCGCCGCCATCGCGCCGAATGCCGACCTCGTGGCGTGGAGTCGCCTCGGGTCGTCGTACGCGCGGGCCGATCTGAACGCGGCGTTGGAGAACCGGACACTGCTGGAGCTGCGGGCGATGATCCGGCCCAGTGAGGATCTCGCCCTGTACCGCGCCAAGATGGCCGAGTGGCCCGGGCGCGGAGAGCTGACCCCCTGGCAGGAGCAACGCCGCGACTGGGTGCGCGCCAACGACGCGTGCCGTCGGGACATCCTGGATCGGCTCGGTTCCTCGGGGCCGCTGCCGTCGCGCGACCTTCCGGACACCTGCAAGGTGCCGTGGAAGTCGACCGGGTGGACCAACAACCGCAACGTCAGCCAACTGCTCGAGTTCATGGTGGTGCGAGGCGAGGTCGCCATCGCGGGACGCCGGGGCCGCGACCGGCTGTGGGACCTGGCCACGCGGGTCTACCCCGATGACCCGGCGGTCCCGGTGGACGAGGCGCTCCGCATCCGCAACGAGCGACGGCTGCGCGCTCTGGGCATCGCCCGGACCCGAGGCCCGCAATACCCGGTCGAACCGGCGGACGTGGGCGATGCCGGTGAGCCGGCCGTGGTCGAGGGGACCAAGGGCACGTGGCGAGTTGATCCAGCCCAGCTGGGCCGGCCGTTCTCGGGTCGCGCGGCGTTGCTGTCGCCCTTCGACCGGATCGTCCACGAGCGCAAGCGCACCGTCGAGCTCTTCGAGTACGACTACCAGCTGGAGATGTACAAGCCCGCCGCCAAACGCCGCTGGGGGTACTTCGCGCTACCGATCCTGTACGGCGACCGGCTGGTCGGCAAACTCGATGCCACCGCCGACCGCAAAGCCGGAGTGCTCCAGGTCCATGCCATCCACCAGGACGTCCCCTTCACCAAGACCGTGACCGCGGCAGTCGGTCACGAGATCAAGGACCTTGCCCACTGGCTCGAGCTGGACCTCACGCTGCCCCGTTGAGTGTCCGGGTCGGTGCGGCAGCCTTCGCCATCGGTGCTCTCGCGTCGAGCGCCCTGGTTCGTGTCGGCGGCGTCAGACGCTGACGCCGTAGTCGCCGGCGATGCCGGCCAGCCCCGAGGCGTACCCCTGGCCGACGGCCCGGAACTTCCACTCGGCGCCGTGCCGGTAGAGCTCGCCGAAGACCATGGCGGTCTCGGTGGAGGCGTCCTCGGTCAGGTCGTAGCGGGCCAGTTCACGGCCGTCGGCCTGGTTGACGATGCGGATGAAGGCGTTGCGGACCTGGCCGAAGCTCTGGCCTCGCTTCTCGGCCTCGTAGATCGAGACGGGGAAGACGACCTTGTCGACCTGGGGCGAGACCCCCGAGAGGTTGACCTTGATCTGCTCGTCGTCGCCGTCACCGCCGCCGGTGAGGTTGTCGCCGCTGTGCTCGACCGACCTGTCCGGGCTGGCGAGGTTGTTGAAGAAGACGAAGTGCTGGTCGGACAGGACCTTGCCGTCCGCGCCGACGAGCAGCGCGGAGGCGTCCAGGTCGTAGTCGGCACCGGTGGTGGTGCGTACGTCCCAGCCCAGGCCGACGGTGACCGCGGTCAGCCCGGGAGCCTCCTTGCTCAGCGAGACGTTGCCACCCTTGGACAGAGTCACACCCACGGAACTGCCTCCATATGTGCTGTGGTTTCCCCGTACCGGTACTAACGCGGCGAAGCGGGGCCTTGGTTCCCGGGTTGCGCAAAGCCTAAAGTATGCACCGCGCCGCACGGCGCCTCGACGGAGTGGGAGGACAGCCGGTGACATGGGAAAGCGCAGTGCTGGAGGGCGGACCGGCGGACGGCGTGCAGGTGCATGTGACCGACCGCCCCCTGGTGCTCCAGGTGACGGTTCCCTGCCCCGTGGAGGAGTCGGCGGCCGAGCTGCGCGTGGAGATGCTGCACATCTACCGCCGCAAGCACGCCCTGCCGCCCCTGCGCTACGGATACGACCCCGCCAGCCCCTGCTGAGGACGCCGCTCAGCCTGCGGTCGAGCGCGTCTCCTTCACCAGCCGCGCCGCGGTGACATCCCCCGGGGCGGACTGGATCGTCTGCGGCGCGGGCTGCTCGCCGGCGGCAGGCCCGGGGGCGGCCTCGGCGGAATCCGCCGTCCGCGCGGCCGTCGCGTCGTCGTCCTTCATCGCCCTGGTCTCGCTCTTGAGGATGCGCAGCGACTTGCCCAGTCCCCGGGCGGCCTCGGGCAGCTTCTTCGAGCCGAACAGCAGGATCACCACCAGGACGACAACCAGCAGGTGCCAGGGCTCCAGCCCGTTCCTCAGCATCGCGCCACCGCCTTTACGGTCACTCCCGGCGGCGCCCTGCCTCCGAGCCTCAAGCTTGCTACATTGCGCAATTATGCGACCAATGCGCCGCGGGGACAACATCCGGGCGCACCTGCGCCCCGGCCGCGAGGACCATGAGGTCCACGAGTACCGCGAGTACAACGTTTTGCCGTCCTCACCTGTCAGACCAGTGCCGTGAAACCGAGGAGGGCGCTCGGGAACATCCCTCAGGCTTGTTATATTGCGCAACTACGCAATTGATCGCTGCGCGAGGAGTGGCTGATGACCGACCCCCGGAACAGCCCCGCAGGCCGGCCGGGCGGGCGCGCGGCCGCCCGGACGGCCGCGCGTTCCGGCAGGGGCCGGTCGGGGCGGCGGGCCAAGCGTGGCGGACGCGGGCGGCGGGTGGCGCGGATAGCCGCGACGATCGCGGCGGTGCTGGTGCTGATCACCGCGGGCGCCGGCGCCTGGCTCTACCAGCACCTCAACGGCAACATCCACAGCGTCGCGATCAACGCCGGCACCAACGGCAACGCGGGCACCGAGACGCCGGACGCCTTCGGCCGCACCCCGATCAACATCCTGCTGATCGGCTCCGACGGCCGTAACAGCACGGCCGACTGCAAGCTCGGCGGCGGCTGCTCGCAGACCGGCGTACAGAGCGGGCACAACGCCGACGTGGAGATGGTCGTCCACATCTCCGCCGACCGCTCCAACGCCACCGTGATGAGCATCCCCCGCGACACCATGACCCGTATCCCGGCCTGCAAGAACACCGAGACCGGCACCTCGACCGCCGGCTACTACGGCATGGTCAACAGCGCGCTGGCGTACGGCCCGGGCTGCCAGGTGGCCACGGTGCACAAGCTCACGGGCATCACCATCGACCACTTCGTCATGGTCGACTTCTCCGGTGTCGTGAAGATGTCCGACGCCGTGGGCGGGGTCTCCGTCTGTGTCAGCGACAACGTCTACGACACGTACTCGCACCTGAAGCTCGCCAAGGGCACCCACACCCTCAAGGGCGTGGCCGCGCTGGAGTTCGTCCGCTCCCGGCACGGCTTCGGCGACGGAAGCGACCTCGGCCGCACCTACGCCCAGCACATCTACCTCAGTTCGATGATCCGCAAGTTCAAGAGCGCGGGTACGCTCACCGATCCCGCCGCCGTCTACCGCCTGGCCGACGCCGCCACCAAGGCGCTCACCGTGGACACCGGGCTCGGCAGCATCCAGAAACTGACCGGGCTCGCCACCGACGTCGACAAGGTCCCGGCCAAGCGGATCACCTTCACCACGATGCAGACCACCGCCGACCCGAACGACTCCAACCGGGTCGTGGTCGCCCCCGCCGCCAAGGAGTTGTTCGCCACCATCGCGGGCGACCAGTCCCTGACGACCGCCAACGGCAAGAAGTCCTCCGCGGCGTCCGCCACCGCCACCGCGTCCGCGGTGCCCAGGGGGCAGATCGCCGTACGGGTGGAGAACGGCACCGGCATCAGCGGACGCGCCTCCGTGATCGCCACCGCGCTCGTCGACAAGGGCTTCAACTCCGGCACCACCTCGGCCAACGCCCCGGCCACCACCGCGAAGACCACCCTCACCTACGCCACCGGGCACAAGGTCGAGGCGCAGACGGTGGCCCGCGCGCTGGGACTGTCCGCCTCCCACCTCGAGCAGGGCACCGGCAGCGGCAGCGGCCTGACCCTGGTCATCGGCAGCGACTGGACCAGCGGTACGACCTTCCCCGGCGGCACCTCGGCCTCCGCCTCGGCCGACACCGGTGCCGCCCTGGCCGACTCCCACGCCCAGACCGCCGACCAGTCCAAGACCTGCGCCAAGGTCAGCCCCTACAAGACCGTACGGATCAACGGCGTCGCCATGACCCCCGCCCAGGCCTACGCCGCCGCCGGCAGCAAGAAGGACTCCGCGCCCTGAAGCGGCGCCGGCGCTGCCCCTGGGCCGCCGGCACTGCCTCTAGACTGGTGCCTTCCCGGGAGAGACGGGTTCGGCAGGTGGACGGGAGGGCGGCAGTGGCGACGGGCACCGGCGAGTTCAAGGACCCGACCACCGAGGTGCTGGGCGATGCGGCTGCCGCGTTCGGTCTGCTCGCCTCACCCGCCCGACTGCACATCGTGTGGGCGCTGACGCAGGGCGAGAGCGATGTGAGCAGCCTCGCCGAGCGCGTGGGCGGCGCACTGCCCGCGGTGAGCCAGCACCTCGCGAAGCTGAAGCTGGCGGGGCTGGTTCGCTCGCGGCGGGAAGGGCGGCGGGTGGTCTACCTGGTCGACGACCCGGACGTGGTGATGATGGTCCAGTGGCTGATCGGACGGCTGACCGAGCGCGCCGACCACGCCGGGCGAGCGACGGCACCGGGGCGCGCCCATGGCCTGGGCGCCTGACACCAGCGCCGAACCCGGCACCGCGCGCACCTACGGCCGGGCACCGGGCCCCGGTACCACCGGTACCGGGGCGGCGGACACCGCATCGCCCGGTACCTGCACCGTGGCTGACATCGCCTCGCTCACCCAGCTCCAGGTGCTGCGCCGCCTGGACAGCGGTCCTCGCGGACTGGTCGAGGCCCAGGCCGACGAACGCCTGGGCCGGTTCGGCGAGAACACCATCCCCGCCCTGCGCCCCGTTTCGTGGCCACGGCGCTTCGTACGCAGCCTGCGTGATCCGTTCACCACCGTGCTGCTCTGCCTCGGACTGGTCTCCGCCGCCGTCTCCTCCTGGGGCACCGCCTGCGTGATCACCGTGCTGGTGGTGGTCAGTTGCGCGTTGCGCTCGCGCGCCGAATACCGCGCCGACCGGTCGGCGGCCGCGCTGCGCGAACTCGTCGCCACGACGGCGACCGCTCAGCGCCGCACGGGCGAGTCCGCCGTACCGCAGACCCGGGAGATCCCCGTCGACCAGCTGGTGCCGGGCGATGTGATCCGGCTCGGGCCCGGTGACATCGTGCCGGCCGACGTACGGCTGCTGCGGGCGAGCGGTCTGAGCGTGCACCAGGCGCCGCTGACCGGGGAGTCCGCGCCCGTCGCCAAGCATCCGCTCGACATCCCGCACGATGTCGGGGGCACGGCTCTGTTCGAGCTACCGCATCTGTGCTTCCAGGGCAGCAGTGTGGCATCCGGCAGCGGCACCGCGGTGGTCGTCGCGACCGGCAAGGACACCCGCTTCGCCGGCGCGTACCGCCGGACCGTGCGTCAGCGCCGGGAGTCCGCCTTCGACCGCTCGGTCAACGGCATTTCCTGGATCCTCATCCGCTTCATGCTGCTGACCCCGCCGCTGGTGCTCATGGCCAACGCGGCGCTGCGCGGGCGCGGACTGGAGACCCTGCCCTTCGCCGTGGCGGTCGCGGTCGGCCTGACCCCCGAGATGCTGCCGGTGGTGGTCACCGCCGCCCTGGCCCGGGGCGCCGCCGCCCTGGCCCGCGACCGCGAGGTCATCGTCAAGTGGCTGCCCGCGCTCCACAACGTCGGCGCGATCGACGTGCTCTGCACGGACAAGACCGGCACCCTCACCCAGAACCGGCCCGTCCTGGACTGCTCCCTGGACCCCGACGGCCGACCCGATCCCGAGCCGCTGCACTGGGCGGCGGTCAACAGCCTGTGGACTCTCCACCTCGCCGAACACCCGGCCCCCGACGCCCTCGACGAGGCCGTCCTCGACGCCGCCGAGGCGCTCGATGTGGACCTGCTGCAGGACGAGGGCATCGCCGCGCTTCCCTTCGATCCGGTACGCCGCCGCTCCTGCGCCGTCGTCCGCCGGCCGGGCCGCACCGGCATGCACACCCTGGTCGTCAAGGGCGCGGTCGAGGACGTACTCGGCCAGTGCACCCGGCTGCGGACCGACGGCCAGGACCGCGACCTCGACGCCGCCGCCCTCACCCGCCTGCTCCAGCTCGCCGAGCACCACGCCGCGCAGGGCCTGCGGCTGCTCGCCGTCGCCACCGCGGACCGCCCCGCGTCCGCGCGTCCCCACACCCCCGCCGACGAACACAGCCTGGCCTTCCTCGGTTTCGTCGCCCTGCGCGACGCGCCGGCGCCCACCGCCGCCGACGCGCTGGCCGTCCTCGCCCAGCGCGGCGTCGCCGTCAAGATCCTCACCGGCGACCACCCCGGCACCGCCGCCCGCGTCTGCCACGACCTCGGCATCGACCTCGACCCGTCAGCCGTGGTCACCGCCGACCGGATCGACGGCCTCACCGGCACCGCCCTGGCCGAACTCGCCGGTCGAGCAACCGTCTTCGCCCGCTGCACCCCCGAGCACAAGGCCCGCATCGTCACCGCACTGCGCAACGGCGGCCACACCACCGGCTTCCTCGGCGACGGCGTCAACGACCTGCCCGCGCTGCACGCCTCCGACGTGGGCATCTGCCCCCGCGACGCCGTCGACGTCACCCGCGAGGCCGCCGACGTGGTCCTCGCGGCGAAAGACCTCACCGCCATCGACCACGCCATCACCACCGGACGCCGCAGCACCGGCAACATCGTCACGTATCTGCGCATCACGCTGTCGTCCAACCTCGGCAACGTCATCGCCATGCTCGTGGCCGGCCTGCTGCTGCCCTTCCTGCCCATGCTCCCCGCGCAGGTGCTGGTCCAGAACCTGTGCTTCGACGCCGCCCAACTCACCTTCGCCTACGACCGCCCCGGCTCCGCCGCCCTCCGGCACCCCCGCTCCCTCGTCCCCGGCGACTTCCTGCGCTTCATCACCGGCTTCGGCCTGCTCAACGCCGTCGCCGACCTCGCCACCTTCACCGTCCTGGCCCTCACCGTCCCCGCCTCCGCCCACACGGGCGGCCAGGCCGTCTTCCACGCCGGCTGGTTCACCGAGAACCTCCTCACCCAGGCCCTGGTCATCCTCGCCCTGCGCCCGGGCCGCCGCCGGGGCCCCGACGGCCGCGCACCCCGCCCGATCACCCTCGCCGCCGCCGCCCTCGCCACGATCGGCCTGTTCCTGCCGCTCTCCCCGCTCGCCCCCGCCCTGGGCATGACCACCCTGCCGCTGCTGTACTACCCGCTGCTCGGTGCCGTCCTGGCGATCTACGCGGCCGCCCTTGCCGTCGCCAAGTCCTGGGCGCGACGGGACTTCAGGTAGGTGGCGTCGGTCATGTGAGGGCCGACTGGAGGAGGTCGGCGAGGAGGGCCGCGCAGGAGCCGTCGGGGTCGAGATCGGGGTCGTAGATGGTGAGGTTGAATCCGACGCAACGCTCCGACCGCACCAAGGTCCGCAGCAGCGGGGCGAGTTCGTCGGGCAGGAGGCCGCCGGGGTCGGGGCTGTCGACGGCGGGCATGACGGACGGGTCCAGCACGTCCGCGTCGAGATGCACCCAGAAGCCCTCGGTCACCGGCAGCTCAATGCTCTGCAGGACCGCGCCCGCCAGGTCCTGGGCGCCCCATTCGCGGATCTCCCCGACCGTCGCGTTCATGATCCTCAACTCGGCGAGTTCGGCCCGCTCTTCGTCGTAGTCCCGGATGCCGAGGACCCGTACGTCCTCGTCCTTGATGTACGGCCGCAGCCCTTCGAGGTCCGTCAGGTCCGCCTGGCCGCGGCCGGTCGCGATGGCCAGCTCCTCGCCGCCCGCCGCGCCGATACGGTCGGAGTTCCCGGGGTGCCGGAAGTCCGCGGATCCGTCGATGACGGCGAGTCCGTACCGCCCGATGCGGCGGAGGGCCAGCGAGGCGCCGAGTTGGATGGAGCAGTCCCCGCCCAGGACGACCGGGAAGTCCCCTGCCCGGACGTGGTGTTCGATGCGGTCGGCGAGCCTGCGGGTGTACGTGGCGATGGCCTCGGCGTTGAACACCCCGTCGCCCTCCCGCCAGCCGCCGCGGTCGTAGCGGGGCGGTACGACGACTCCGCCCTCGTACGCCCCGAGCCGCTGCACCAGCCGCTGTTCGCGCAGCGCGCCCGCCAGCTTGTAGCACCCGGGCACGGTGCCTTCTGCGGGCGGCCGGAGGCCGAGGTTGGACGGTGCGTCAAGGACGACGATGCGGCGCATCCGGCCATTCTGGCGCAGCCGGACGCCCGGAACCACGGTGCCGAGCAGCGCGCGACGCACCCCAGAGCGCTCGGCACCGCCGCCGTGCCCCGGCCGCGTCGGGACGGAGTCGGGCTGACGGGTCGGCGGCAGATGACGGCCCGCGTAGTAGTCGCCCAGCGTGCTCGTCGGCACGCCGACGGCCTTCGCCAGGTCCCTGATGCCGGCCGGTCCGTAAGCGTCCGTTGCCGCCCACGGCGTCGGTCATCCGGGCGGGATAACCTAGTGAGCGATAGTTCAGTGGTGTATTCGGAGGTCACGTCAGCATGGTGGGAGCGGTCGCCGACCTGCGCGCGGACGGGCACACAGACTGGCGGGCGTACGGGCCGGCGGAGTTGCCGGCGATCCTGGCGCATGCCCTGGACGCCTTCGTGGAGCACGGCTATCACGGCACGTCGGTGCGCGACCTGGCCGGGCGGGTGGGGGTGACCGTGCCGGCGCTCTACTACCACTACCGGAACAAGCAGGCGATCCTGGTCGAGTTGCTCATGGGTTCCATGGCGTCGGTCCTGGGGCGCTGCCGGTCGGCCGTCGCGGAGGCGGGGGACGATCCGGTCGAGCGGTTCTCGGTTCTCGTCGAGTGCATCGTGCTCTTCATGACCCATCGGGCACCGCTGGCCTTCCTCGACACGGAGATCCGCAGCCTCGAACCCGACAACCGCGCCCGGTATGTCGGAATGCGCGACGAGTTGGAGCACCTGGTGCGGGACGCGGTACGGGACGGGGCCGAGGCCGGGGTGTTCGCCACGCCGGTGCCGGTGGAGGCCAGCCGGGCGGTGCTGGCGATGTGCCAGGCGGTGGCGCAGTGGTTCCGCCCCGAGGGGCCGCTCGACGCGCGGGAGATCGCCGGGCGGTACGTCATGATCGCCCTGGCGGCGGTCGGCCACCGGCCGCGTTGAGCCGGCCGGTCACGGGTGAGAGGTGGAGACATGGCAGGTCCACTGACGGGGCTGCGGGTGGTCGAGCTGGCGGGCCTCGGCCCGGCCCCGCACGCCGCGATGGTGCTGGCGGACCTCGGCGCCGAGGTCGTACGGGTCGAGCGGCCCGGCGACCGCAGGACGGATGCCAGGGACCAGGTGCTGCGGGGCCGCACGGTGGTCGCCGCGGACCTGAAGGACCCGGCGGAGCGGGACGGGGTGCTGGCGCTGGTCGAGCAGGCGGACGTCCTGGTCGAGGGCTTCCGTCCCGGCGTCGCCGAACGCCTCGGTCTCGGCCCGGAGGACTGCATGGCCCGCAACCCCCGCCTGGTCTACGGCCGGATGACCGGCTGGGGCCAGGACGGCCCGCTCGCCCCGAGCGCAGGGCACGACATCAACTACCTGTCCCTGACCGGCGCCCTGCACGCCATCGGCCGCCCCGGCGAACGCCCGGTGCCGCCGCTCAACCTGGTCGGGGACTTCGGCGGCGGCTCGATGTTCCTGCTCACCGGGGTGCTGGCGGCGCTGTGGGAGCGGGAGCGGTCCGGGCGCGGCCAGGTCGTCGACGTGGCGATGGTCGACGGCATCGGCGTGCTGCTGCAGATGACGTGGAGCCTGCGGGGCATGGGCGTGTGGTCCGACGAGCGCGGCGCGAATCTGATCGACGGGGGCGCGCCCTACTACGACACGTACGAGTGCGCCGACGGGCGGTACGTCGCCGTCGGTGCGCTCGAGCCGCAGTTCTACGCCCGGTTGCTGGAAGGCCTGGGGCTGGCGGAACTGCCTGACGGCGAGCTGCCGGACCGCGGCGACCGTGCCAACTGGCCCGCACTGCACGAACGTATCGCCGCCGCCTTCGCCACGCGTGACCGCGACGACTGGGCCGCCGTCTTCGACGGCACCGACGCCTGCGTCACCCCGGTGCTCCGCTTCGACGAGGTCCCCGGCCACCCCCACGCCACCGCCCGGGGCGCCGTCCTCGGCCTGGACGGCGTCCCGCAGGCCGCCCCCGCGCCCCGCTTCTCCCGTACCGCCCCCGGCGTCCCGGCCGCCCCGCCCGCCGAGGCGGCCGGGGTGGACTCCGTACTGGCGCGGTGGTGCCCGAAGGACTGAGGCGGCTCAGGGAACGGTGACCGTGGCCGGCGCCGCAGCGGCGGGGCGCTGGCCGTCGTAGGCACCCTCGGTGACGTCGCCAGTGCCGAAGCGGTCGCAGGCGTCGGCCAGGACGCTCTGGTAGGTCGAGGTGTCGACGTAGGTGGCATGCCGGGCAGAGTCCACGTAACGCTTGCCGCGCGCAGATCGGGCCGGTGCCCGGCCTGCAGCCGCCGCCATTCCTCCGCCAGCGGGCCCCCGGGTTCGCGCGCGGTGATGTCGAGGACGATTAGCCGGGCCACCTCCTCGAAGCGCCGGTAGGCGGCGTCCGCGAACTCGACGAAGCCGAGCACGGCGAGGCCCTCATGTGATCCCGCGCGAAGATGTTGAGGCACGGCTCAGGCCGGCCGCCCCGCCGGTCCAGCAGCGCGGGGTCGAGGAAGGGCAGCCGGTAGTCGTAGCCGGACGCTGTCAGCACCAGGGCGAAGCATCGCGGCCGAGGCCGGCCTCGCCGCCGAGCAGTGCGTCAGCTGCACCGTGGTCGCCGCAGCCACGCTCGATGCCGTGGCCGACGCCTTCGGGGTGTCCTTCGACGCCGACCCGCAGCTCCTCGCCCGGCTTCTCGGCACCGTCGTCGACGGCGGCATGCTCGCCTGGGCGGCCGACCGGGACACGGTGGCCGCAGTCGCGGCGATCGACCTGTTCATCGAGCACCTGGTCCCGATCGCGCGGCCCGCCACCGGCACTATCATCATGCGAACCATCGGGAGGAGTCCGGCGATGAGCGAAGCACCGGCCAGAGTGACCGTGATCGGGGAGTCCCTGGTCGACCTGATCTGGCGGCCCGGGGCCGAGCATGTCGTGCCGGTTCCCGGCGGCAGCCCGGCCAACGTGGCGGTGGGGCTGCACCGGCTGGGCCGGGCGGCGACGCTGGTCACCGTCTGGGGCGACGACCCGCCGGGCGAGCTGGTCCGGGCGCACCTGGAAGCCACCGGCGTGGACGTCAGGCGCGTGGCGGGCGACGCCGGGCGCACCACGCTGGCCCTGGCGTATCTGGACGAGGCCGGCTCGGCGACGTACGACTTCCTCACCGCCTGGGACCCGCGCGAGCTGCCGGTGCCGGAGGACACCGCCGTCCTGCACACCGGTTCGCTGGCCACCGTCGTGGAGCCCGGGGCCTCGCGGGTGCTGAAGCTGTGCCGCGAGCTGCACGGCACGCCCGGCCTGACGGTGGTGACCGATCTCAACGTCCGGCCCGCGGTCCAGCCCGACCGGGAGGCCTACCGCGAGGCGTGCCTGCGCCTGGCCGCCGTCGCCGACGTCGTCAAGGCCAGCGACGACGACCTGGGCTGGCTCTTCCCGGACCTCAAGCCCGCCGAGGCGGCCCGCGTCCTGCTCGCCGCGGGGCCGCGGCTGGTCGTGGTGACCCTGGGCGCGGAGGGTGCGCTGGCCGTGTCCGCCGCCGAGGAGGTACGGGTTCCGGCGCCGAGGACCGAGGTCGCCGACACCATCGGCGCCGGCGACACCTTCCAGGCCGCGCTGCTGGACGCCATCGCCGCGCACGGCGTCCCGCACGACCCGGCCGAGCTGGCCGCGGTCCTCACCCGCTGCACCACGGCGGCCGCCATCAACTGCACCAGGGTCGGCGCGGATCCGCCCACCCTGGCCGAGCTGACCGCCGCGCTGGCCTGAGCGGTCAGCGGGGCCGGCCCTTGTCGGCCGTGATGGCGTGGGTGACCGCCGAGGTCAGGGTCCGTACGCACAGCTCCTGCAGGGCAGATCGCTCCAGCGGCCGCCCGCGCTCCAGCCAGTCGAGCACCGCGTTGACGAGGAAGGCCAGCCAGCCGCGTACGGCGATGGCCAGCGCCTCCCCGGTGAGCCCCTCCGCCTCGAGGGCGTCGATGATCCGTCCGGCCTGCCGCTCCCGGTGCTCCTCGAAGGCGGCCCGGGACGTGTGATCCGTGCCGGGCTCGCCGCGGTAGACGGCGCGGTAGCCGTGCTCATGGGCCTCGACGTAGTCGAAGTAGGCGTCGAGAGCGGCCCTGAGCCGCTTGAGCAGGGGGAGGGCGGCGTCCGGTTCGGTGGCCTTGAACAGGCGGACGGCCGCTCCGTGCTCCCTGGTCATGCCGCCGCCGGGGCCATGAGGTGGTCGACGAGGGTGAGCAGCAGGTCCCGGGAGGACGTGCGCTCTCGTACGTCGGACAGCACCAGCGGCACGTGAGGGTCGAGGTCGAGGGCCGCGCGTACCTCGTCGCCGGTGCGGTCCCGGACGCCGTGGAAGCAGTTGACGCCGACGACGAAGGGGATGCCCCGGCTCTCGAAGAAGTCGATGGACGCGAAACTGACGTCGAGCCGGCGGGTGTCGACCAGGACGACGGCGCCGAGGGCTCCGAGGACCAGGTCGTTCCACATGAACCAGAAGCGTTCCTGGCCGGGGGTGCCGAAGAGGTAGACGACGAGTTCGCTGCTGATGGTGATGCGGCCGAAGTCGAGGGCGACGGTGGTGGTCGACTTGTCGAGGATGCCGTCGAGGTCGTCGACGCCGACACTGGCGCGGGTGAGGTACTCCTCGGTGCGCAGCGGGGCGACTTCGCTCACCGCGTCGACCATGGTGGTCTTGCCGACGCCGAAGCCTCCCGCGATCAGGATCTTCATGGCCTGGGGCGCCGCCGCAGCAGCGTGGTCAGAGCTTCCGGAGCCCATCCCTCACCGCCTCAAGGATCGTCATGTCGAAGGAGCCGCTTTCGGAATCGAGGGCCAGCGGGGGGCGGGCGGTGACCCGCCCGGTCCCGATGAGGTCGCCGAGCAGGATCTTGGTCACGGACACCGGGAGGTCCAGGCCGGCCGCGATCTCGGCCACCGCCTTCGGCTCCCTGCACAGTTCGAGGACGACGCGGTGTTCCGGCTGGAGTCCGCGCAGGTCGGGCGGCCCGTCCCCGGGCCGGGGGACGGTGGTGACGACGGTGATCAGGGTCAGGTCGTCGCGATCGGGGGACGTGCGCCCCCGGGTGATGGTGTAGGGGCGGACCAGGGGCTCCTCGACGTCGTCGTCGAGTCCGTCGGTCCAGTGCGTCACTCCTGTCTCCCTGTATCGGGGGTGCGCGCCGGGGTGCCCAGCTTCTGGCCGACCTGCTGGACGAGGGTGTGCATGGCGACGGCCATGATCTCGGCGTCGACCTCCTGGGACGCGACCACGGCGAGGTGGGTGCCGTGGCCGGCGGCGGTGACGAACAGCCAGAGGTCGGCCAGTTCCACGATGACCTGCTGCACCGGGCCGCCGTCGAAGAGCCGGCCGACGCCCCGGGCGAGGCTCTGCTGGCCGGTGGCGACGGCGGCGAGCCGCTCGGCGTCGGACCGTTCGATGGTGCCGGACTTGCTGATCACCAGGCCGTCGTCCGACAGCACGACCGCGTGCCGCGTGCCGGCCACCTGGTCGACCAGACCGTCGAGGAGCCAGTCCAGATCTGCGTGGGTGGCGGTGGTGGCGGTGGTCGCGGTGGTGGCGGTGATTCGCTGCGTCGTCATCGTCGGTCTTCCGTCGAGGGTGAACTGGGGTGCGGGAGGGCGTCGGTGGAGGTCCGTGCCCGGCGTGACTGTCGCTGGAAGGCCCCGATGGTGGCCCCGGACCGCCGGGGCTCGGGGTGCGGCGTGAAGTCCTCGGCCTCCGGGGCCCGGTCGGCGGCCGGTTCCCTGAGCTCGGGGGCCAGACCGGCCTGGCGCACGCGTTTGGGCAGCGGCACGGACGCCCCTGCCTCGGCCTCGGCCTCGGCGCCGGCGTCCGCGCTCACGTCGGCCATGGCGCGCCCGCGGGTCCTGACCGGCAGCCGCCCCTCCTCCTGGGCCCGCGCCACGGCCTCGGTGTCGTCGGGGTCGAGGGGGCGCGGTCCGGAGTGCTGCGGCGGTACGTCCCCCGTGTCGCGCGCGTCGCCTCGACGGCCGGCGCGGGGCTTGACCAGCGGCTCCGGCGGCTCGGCGACGTACCGCTCGGGCACCAGGACGATGACGCGGGTGCCGCCGAAGGCCGACGGGCGCAGCTCGACCTGGACGCCGAGGCTCGCGGAGAGCCGGGCGACCACGTACAGGCCGAGGCGGACGTCGTCGGCGCGGGCCATGACGTCGAGCTGGGGCGGGGCCTGCATCAGGGCGTTGGCGGCGTCGTACTGCTCGGTGGTCATACCGAGACCGCGGTCCTCGATCTCCACGGCGATGCCACGGCCGACGACTCCGGCGCGGACCTCGACGGGGGTGGGCGGCTTGGAGAAGGCGGCGGCGTTCTCCATCAGCTCGGCGAGGATGTGGGTCAGGGCTCCGACGGCCCATTCGGACACCCAGGGGCGGCCTTCGACCTCGACGGAGATGCGCTGGTAGTCCTGCACCTCGCCCTGGGCGGCGCGCAGCAGGTCCAGCAGCGGGACCGGACGGCGCCAGCGGCGCTGTGGCTGGCCGCCGCCGAGGATGACCAGGTTCTCCTCGTAGCGGCGCAGCCGTGCGGTGAGGTGGTCCAGGTCGAACAGGCCCTCCAGGACGGCCGGATCCTCGTGCCTGCGTTCCATCTGGTCGAGCTTCTTCAGCTGGAGGCCGATCAGCAGCTGGGTGCGGCGGGCGATCCGCTGCAGCAGCCGCTCGAAGCCGCGGTGCTGCTCGGCCTGGCGTACGGCGGTGGCGATCGCGCTGCGTGCGGCCAGGTTGAGGGCTTCGGCCAGTTCGCCCAGCTCGTCCCCGCCGGGCTCGACGGATCGGACCTCCGCGTCCACGTCGACGTCCTCGCCGCGCTCCAGCCGGCCTACGACGTCGGGCAGCCGGGTCCGCAGCTCCCGGGCCTCGTCGCGCAGGGTGAGGATGCGGCGGCGCAGCACGATGATGAGCCGCCCGCTGGCCGCGATCACCAGGAGCACGGTGGCCAGGCCCAGCGCGCTCGCGGCGACCAGTTGGAACTGGAGCTGGTTGACGCTCGCCGCGCTGAGCGCGGCGACGGTGTCGACGCGCGCCAGGAGCACCCTCGCCAGCTCGGGGCCGACCTGGTCCATGGTGAGGCGCCACTCCGCCTTGTTGAGGGAGACGGTCACCTGGCCGCCCTGGGTGCCGCCGGTGACGGTCCCGATCAGCCCCTCCTCCAGCCTCTGCTTGGACTTCCAGACCTGACTGGTCGTCAGTGCCCGGTAGAGTCGCGCCTCTTTCCCGGTGAGCGAGGGAGCCACCCGGTATTCCAGCAGGTACTCCTGGGTGCCGATGAAGTCGACCGCCTGGTCGTACGCGCTGAAGGACAGCCGGCCGGACGTCCAGCCCCGGGCCAGCAGTGCGTCCTCGCGTGAGACCATCTCGACGGCGCCGACGAGGTCGACCAGGGTCTGCGACTTCGCGGTCACCTTGCCGTTCGCACCGCTGCTGACGGCGGTGAGGACGCCGATGTCGGCGGAGACGGCACCCGTGTAGTAGTCGTACACCTTCTGCTGGCCGGCCGAGCCGTCGTCCACCGCGCGCCGGCGGTCCGCGAGCCCGGCGAGCTGCCGCACGGTGGACAGCAGCGCCTGGTGAACCCCGGCCTGGGCGTGGCTGGTGTCCAGCGCGACCAGCGTGCCGAACGCGGCGGCCGCCCGGTCGGTCAACGCGCGCTGCGCCGTCAGATCGCCCCGGTACGCCGTCGGATCGGCCAACGCCTGGGCGGACAGCCGCCGTTCCCTCTGCAGGTCGATCAGCAGCTGCTGCGTCCTGGCGCCGACGCTCACCGCCACCCGCCGCTGGGCGTCCTCGTCCCGCCACTGACGGCCCAGTTGATAGGTGCCCAGCGCCCACACCCCGGCGAGTGCCACGCTGGGCACCACAGCCAGGATGACCAGGACCGTCCGCAGCGGAAGTCTGCGCGTACGCCCGCTTCCGCCCACCTTGAACACAGCCACGCGCAGGACACTCCTATCGCCGTGCGACCGCACACACATGGCGCAAATTCGCGCAAAGAGCGGCGGTTGGTGGGCTGATATTAGTCATCTCATACGCAAGAGGTGAAAGTTCCACCACCGGCCTCCACAACCGGATTATCGGATTCCGATCAATTCGTCCTCCAGGGTGAGCCGGATCCGGAGCGGAAATCCTTGCGAGGCGCTCTCCACGCACCTGGCGCGAAGTGGCACCATAAGGGCGCATGGAGCAGACGGGACAAACGGACAGATCCGTGCGCTGGAGGTTGCTGCTGGCCAGCGCCACCATGCTCTTCGTCGAGCTGGCGCTGATCCGGTGGGCCGGCGCCAACGTCGTCCACCTCAGCTACTTCTCCAACTTCATCCTGCTGGGATCCTTCCTCGGCATCGGCCTCGGTTTCCTGATCCCCGCCGAGCGCGGCCAGTGGATCAAGCGGATCGCGCCACTGCCGCTGGCCCTGCTCGTCGTCCTCGTCCGCGAATACCCGGTCCAGGTACGCCAGACCAGCGACCAGGTCATCTACTTCACCGCCGTGAAGACCACCGGCCTGCCCGAGTGGGTGACCCTGCCCGTCCTCTTCCTGCTGACCGCGATCATCATGACCGCGATCGGAAAACTCACGGCGGATCTCTTCCGCCGCCTCCCCTCGCTCGAGGCCTACCGCTACGACCTCCTGGGCAGCCTCACCGGCACGGTCTCCTTCGCCCTGCTGTCCTGGCTGCGCGCCCCGTCCGTGGTGTGGGGCATCCTGGCCGCCCTGGCCCTGCTGACCCTCGGCGGCCGCCGCAACACCGTCTGGTACGTGATCCCGCTGGCGGCCATGGTGACGGCGCTGTTCCTGGAGTCGACGACCGCCGGGATCTCCTGGTCGCCGTACTACAAGATCCAGCTCAGCCGCTCGAACTCGGCCACCCGGACCTACCACATCTCCGCCAACGGCGTCCCCCACCAGAGCATCGCGCCCCTCAACGTGCTGCTGCGGGAGAACTCCCCGTACCGCCAGGCCTACGACCAGACCCCCGGCAACCCCCACAAGCGCGTCCTCGTGATCGGCGCGGGCAACGGCAACGACGTCGCGGTCGCGCTGAGCCAGGGCGCCGAGCGGGTCGACGCCGTCGAGATCGACCCCCGCATCCAGCAGATCGGCGCACAACTGCACCCCGCGAAGCCGTACTCCGACCCCCGGGTGCACGCCCACATCAACGACGGCCGGGCCTTCCTGGAGCGCACCGACGCCACGTACGACCTCGTCATCCTGGCCCTGCCGGACTCGCTGACGCTGGTGGCCGGGGCGAGCAATCTGCGCCTGGAGAGCTATCTGTTCACCCAGCAGGCCTTCGAGGCGGCCCGCGACCACCTCGCGCCGCACGGCGCCTTCGCCATGTACAACTACTACCGGCAGAGCTGGCTGGTCGACCGCTTCGGCGGCAGCCTGCAGGATGTATACGGCCACGCCCCCTGCATGACCACCTTCCGCAAGAACGCCGCCGTCCTGGTCGCCGGGATGACCACCGCCGACCAGGCCTGCGACACGGTCTGGACGCCGAGCGGCGCGGTGCCCGCCGCCGCGACCGACGACCACCCCTTCCCGTACCTGCTCCACCGGGACATCCCCACGCTCTACCTGAGCGCCCTGGGGGCGATCCTGGTGGTGACGCTGGTGTCGGTGCGGCTGACCGGGGTGCGGATCAGGCGTACGGTCCGCTACACCGACATGTTCCTGATGGGCGCGGCCTTCATGCTGCTCGAAACCAAGAACGTGATCGGCTTCGCCCTGTACTTCGGCACCACCTGGCTGGTCAACGCCCTCGTCTTCATCGGCGTCCTGCTGGCCGTCCTGGCCGCCGTCGAGGTCCGCCGCCGGCTGCCCCGGGTCAACCAACTGGTGCTGCGGACGCTGCTCTTCGGCACCCTCGCCGTCGCCTGGCTCGTCCCCACCAGCGCCGTCCTCTCCCTCCCCTTCGCCGGCCGGCTCGCCGCCGCCATCGCGCTGGCCTTCGCCCCCATCTTCTGCGCCAACCTCATCTTCTCCGACCGCCTCGCCCTCGCCCCCGACCCCACCGCCGCCTTCGGGGCGAACCTGCTCGGCGCCCTCACCGGCGGCGCCATGGAGTACCTGGCCCTCGTCACCGGCTACCAGGCCCTCCTGCTCGTCGTCGCCCTGCTGTACGCGGGGGCCTGCGTCGCCATGCGCTTCGCCGGACGCGGTCCGGACGAGCCGACGGCGGTCCCCGGTGAGGCGGTCCCGGCCCGCAGGTAGGGCGCCGGAGGTTTTCGCAGAGGAAAGCCTTCCGCCATGAGCCGGTAACGCAAACACGACAAACTCACACGGGCTAGCATGTGATGGCACACAAGAAGCATTTGATCATTATTAACGCCTTGGGGGGCGCAGCGGCCAAGTGACCCGGAACCGGGGGGTTCCGGTACATGTGGGGGGACGTCCGGCCTGAGGGGGCCCGGACCATTCCTTCCGCTGTCACTGTCACCGGTGCCGCTGCCGCCGTGCCTTGGAGGGGGCAGGCGTCATGACAGAGGTATCGACCGAGCCGAGACATCCCGTCCCGGCGGCAACCGACGGCGGCGGGACGCGCTCGCGCTACCGGCACATTCCCGCGCTCGCCTATGACTACGACCGCTTCAGCCGGCTCACCGGCCCGATCACCGAACCGCCGCCGGACGGCGCCCCGTACCGGGTCCGCTACCGCAATCTGCTCAACAAGGAGACCCGCCGGCTGCGGGTCGTCGTCCTGATGGTGCTGGCTCCGGTCGTCGAAGCGGCGCTCCTGATCTGGCTGTTGATGCCGCAGCACTGGTCGCAGCGACCCTTCGAACCACGCGAGTGGCTGCTGCGGCTGGACAAGGTGGTGCTGGGCACCATCGTCGTCATCGAGTTCTTCCGGCTGCTGCAGATCGTCTCCAACGCGCACGGCACGCTCTTCGCCCGCGACCCCATACCCGTCCGGGCGGAGCCCGGCAGCCGGGTCGCGTTCATCACCACCTGCGTGCCGGGCAAGGAGCCGCTGGAGATGGTGCGCAAGACCCTGACGGCCGCGGTACGCATCAGGCACCAGGGCTCCGTGCACGTGTGGCTGCTCGACGAGGGCGACGACCCGGGGATGAAGGCACTGTGCGCGGAGCTGGGGGTGCGTCACTTCTCCCGCAAGGGGGTGGAGAAGTACAACCAGCGCAAGGGACCGTTCCGCGCGAAGACCAAGCACGGCAACTACAACGGCTGGCTCGACGCGCACGGCGACGCGTACGACTTCCTGGCCTGCGTCGACACCGATCACGTCCCGCACGCCAACTACCTGGAGCGGATGCTCGGTTACTTCCGCGACCCGGACGTCGCCTTCGTCGTCGGCCCGCAGGTCTACGGCAACTACGACTCGCTGGTCACCAAGGCCGCCGAGAGCCAGCAGTTCCTCTTCCACGCCGTCGTCCAGCGGGCCGGGAACCGCTACAACTCCCCCATGTTCGTCGGGACGAACAACGCGGTGCGGATCACCGCCCTCCAGCAGATCGGCGGGCTGTACGACTCGATCACCGAGGACATGGCGACCGGCCTGGAGTTCCACCGCACGCGCAACCCGTACACCGGGCGCAAGTGGAGATCGGTCTACACCCCGGACGTCCTGGCGGTCGGCGAGGGCCCGTCGTCCTGGACCGACTTCTTCGGCCAGCAGCTGCGCTGGAGCCGTGGCACGTACGAGACGCTGCTCAAGCACTTCTGGAAGGTCATGTTCCGGCTGTCCCCCGGACGGCTGTTCAACTATCTGCTGATGCTGGCCTTCTATCCGATGTCCGGGATCTCCTGCATCCTCGGCGGCCTCAGCTCCGTCCTCTACCTGGTCTTCGGCGCCTCGGGGGTGAGCGTCTCCACCGCCAGCTGGATGATGCTCTACTGCGACGCCGCGCTGCTACAGATCGGCCTGTACGCGGTCAACCGCCGGCACAACGTCAGCCCGCACGAGCCCGAGGGCTCCACGGGCGTCGGCGGCATGGCGATGGGCGCCATGGCGACCCCGATCTACGCGACCTCGCTGGTCGGCGCGATGCTGCGGCTGCCGGCCGGCTTCAAGGTCACCCCGAAGGGTGACTCCTCCAGCCCCGACCGGGTGCTGACCTTCCGTATGCACCTGCTGTGGGCGGTCGTCTTCGGCGGGGCTTTCGCCGCGTCCTTCTGGACCGGCCACACCTACCTGGCGATGCGGATCTGGGCGGTTCTCGCCCTGGTCTCCTCGCTCCTGCCACTGATCATCTGGCGGGTGCAGGCCACCCGCAGCCGCCGCCGCTCAGCCGTGCCCAGCACCCTGAGCGTACCGAGCACGCAGAGCACACAGAGCACACAGAGCACCTGAGCACGCCATGATTCCAGGGGGGAATCGCACCATGTCAGAGTCGATCTTCCGGCCTACGCTGAGAACGAAGCGGCTGGCCATCGGCAGCACCGTCTTCCTCGCCTTCACCGGGATGAACGCACCGGCGGCCGTCAGCTTCGCCCAGGTGAAGTACCACCAGTACGTCATCTCCCGACCCGAGTACAAGCGCCAGTACGGCTCCTGGACCGTCGTCAACATCCCGGAGGCGTTCCAGGTGAACGCCATCCACGCGACGCTGCTGAACAACGGAAAAGTGCTGATCATCGCCGGATCCGGCAACGAGAAGGACAACTTCAAGGCGGGCACCTTCAGGACCCTGCTCTGGGATCCGGTCAAGAACACCTACAAGCTGATCCACACGCCGGCCGACATGTTCTGCGCCGGCCACACCTCGCTCGCGGACGGCCAGGTCCTGGTGGCGGGCGGCACCCTGCGCTACGAGGTGCTCAAGCCGGACGTGAAGAAGGCCGGCGGCACCATGCAGGTCAGGAACGAGGACCCCAACCGCTCGCGCAAGGTGCCCAAAGGCACGGTCTTCGTATCGCCGGCCGGCGACGAGTACGTCAGCAACGACAATCTCGTCGTCCCCGCCGCCGCCAAGGTCACCAAGATGGTGAAGAACAAGCAGGGCGTGAAGGCCCCCAAGACCGTCGTCGTCACCGCCCAGCAGGCGGTCTTCGTCGAGGCGAGGGACAAGGGCAAGGACAAGGCCGTCAAGAAGATGACCCAGTTCCGGGTCAAGGGCCTGAAGGGCAACAGCGGCGAGACGCTCTACGGCATGGCCAAGGCGATCAACTTCAACAAGCAGGACTACCAGGGGATCAAGGCCGCCTACGAGTTCAACCCCGACACCGAGCAGTACGAGAAGGTCCAGCCGATGCAGTACGCGCGCTGGTACCCGACCCTGGTCCAGCTCCCGGACAGCAAGATCATGACCGTCTCCGGGCTGGACGACACCGGCTACATCCTCAACGGGCAGAACGAGATCTTCGACCCGAAGACCAAGTCCTGGTCACCCGCCGCCACCCACTACTTCCCGACCTACCCGGCGCTCTTCCTCACCGCCGACCAGAAGCTCTTCTACTCGGGGTCCAACGGCGGCTACGGACCGCCGACCAAGGGCCGCGTGCCCGGCATCTGGGACTGGAAGAAGAACACCTTCACCAAGGTCCCCGGGCTGCGCGACTCGAACACGCGGGAGACCAGCCCCTCGGTGCTGCTGCCGCCCGCCCAGGACCAGAAGGTGATGATCCTCGGCGGCGGCAAGCCCGGCGAGTCCCGGGTCTCCACCGCGCACACCGACATCGTCGACCTGTCGAAGCAGGACCCGAAGTTCACCGCGGGACCCGATCTGCCGGCCGGTGGCACCCGCTATCTCAGCGCGGTGATCATGCCGGACGACACCGTCTTCACCACCGGCGGCTCGGCCGACTACCGGGGCAAGCACGGCAGCGACATCCTCAAGGCGCAGACGTACCACCCGGACACCAACACCTTCACCAGCGCCGCCGATCCGACGGTCGGCCGCGACTACCACTCGGAGGCACTGCTGCTGCCCGACGGACGGGTGGTCACCTTCGGGTCGAACCCACTGTTCGGCGACAAGGGCGACACCCTGCCGCCGACCTTCGAGAAGCGCATCGAGATCTACACCCCCGCCTACCTCTACCAGGGCGGCGAGCGGCCCAAGGTGACCGGCGGCACGACGGAGGCGGTGCGCGGCAAGTCGGCCGACTTCACCACGTCGGACGCGTCGAAGATCGCCACCGTACGGCTGATGCGGCCGAGCTCGGTCACGCATGTCACGGACGTCCAGCAGCGGTCCATCGCACTGGACTTCAAGAAGACCGCGTCGGGCATCACCACCACCATCCCGAAGAACTCGGCGCTGGTGCCCTCCGGTTGGTACATGCTCTTCGTGGCCGACAAGAAGGGCGTGCCGTCCGTGGCCCGCTGGGTCCACGTCACGTGATCACGCAGTCAAGTGATCAGCTGAAGCCGACCCAGTTCAGATTGACGAAGTCGTCGGGCTGAGGGGCGGCGAAGGTCAGGAAGACGTCGTGGGATCCCGTCGTTGACGGGATCTCCGCGCTGAGGGTCTTCCACGTCTGCCAGCCGCCGGTGTTTCCCGGCTCGAGGGTGCCGATCGGCGCGGCTGTCGGGCTGTCGAGCCGCACCTCGACCTTGCCGCCCTCCGTGGCCACTCCGCCGCCCGAGGCGACCCGCGCGCTGAAGTGGCTGTCGCCGCTGAACGTGACCCCGTCGAAGCGCAGCATGTCGCCGTCGCCGAGCCAGCCCACCGTGTGCCCGCGGCCCTTGTCCGCCTGGTCGGTGCTGGGCTGCACGGCGGTGCCCTGCTGGCTCGTGGCGTACTCGGCCCGGATCGGGCCGCTCGCCTTGAAGCCGGTGCGCGGTCCGGTGGTTGCCTGCGGGGTGCCGCCACGGCTGCGTACGGAGACGTAGTCGACCACCATCGGCACGCCGGGCTTGGTGCCCGCGTCCGGGGTGGTTCCCTGGGCCTGACCGTTGGGGAAGTCGCCGCCGATGGCCAGGTTGAAGAGGATGAAGTTGCTGTTGTGGACGGCCTGCTTCCAGGTCTGCGCGTCGACGTCGGTGGCCTTCACGGACCAGAACTTCTTGCCGTCGACGTACCAGCGCAGCTCCTCGGGCGAGGTGCTGCGGTCCCATTCGAAGGCATACGTATGAAAATTGCCCGCGCACGGCGATCCGGGGCAGGTCGTCCCCGCCCCGAGCCCGTTGTGCTCGTCGCAGGGGCCGCCGGGCTCGGTGCCGCAGTGCAGGGTGCCCCGGATCTCGCCGGTGCCGTTGACATGCTCCAGCACGTCGAACTCGCCTATGCCGGGCCAGGAGTTGGGATTCCCCCGCACCCCGGCTCCCAGCAGCCAGAAGGCCGACCAGTACCCCTTGGCCTGCGCCCCGGTCACGTCCGGCAGCTGCACGCGGGACTCCACGCGCAGGGTGCCGTGCTGCGGCGGCTGGAAGTCCTCGCGTACGGACTCGATGCGGGCCGAGGTCCAGGCGCCCTGACTGTCGCGCAGCGGCGTGATGCGAAGGTTTCCCTTGCCGTCCAGGCTCACGTTCTTCGTACTGTCGGTGTACGTCTCGATCTCGCCGGTGCCCCAGTGGTCCGCGCCGCCCGGGTAGCCCGTGCCCTTGTCGATCAGCCAGCGGTCCTTGGCCGGGAGACTGCCGGCGGTGCCGTCGAAGTCGTCCCGGAAGACCTGTGTCCAGCCGCTGCCATTGGTCTTGTCACCGCCCGCGTCGCCGCCGGATGTGCCCTCGTCGCCCGTGAAAGCCATGACGGCGACCACCGCCGCCACCATGGCCAGTACCAAGCCGCCTGCCAACACGACCAAGCGTGTGGAGGTTGCGCCCATGTGCCGGCCCCCCTGCCGGAAGTCCCCACCCCTTTTGTGCCAGCCTACGGCAGTGGCTGCACCGGTGGGGCAATTGGGACGGACCGGTTGATGGCAGGATTGGCCCGTGACCAGCACCAGCCCCGGCACCAGTCCCTTCCGGCACGAGGCCGCCGACCGCGACGCGGCCCCGCAGTTCGTCCTGCCCCTCGTCGTACGAATCGAGCGCGCCGCTCCCCCGGCCCGTACCGACGCCCTGGAGACGGCGGCCCGCGCCGTCCTCACCCTGCTCTCGGACGAGCGGGCGACAGCCGAGGACGGCGAGTGGGCCGAGGCCGTACGCAACTGGCAGGACGCGCGCATCCGCAAGGTCGTCCGGCGGGCGCGAGGCGCGGAGTGGCGGAAGGCGACCGAGCTTCCCGGTATCACGCTCACCGGCACCGCGACGGAGGCCGCCGCCGAGGTACGGGTCTTCCCGCCGGTACCGCTGGACGGCTGGCCGAAGGAGTTGGCCAAACTCCAGGTGTCCGGCACCGACCTCGGTGACCCCGAGCCCCCACCCGCCCCGGCGGCAGGCGTGCCGGTGCTGTGGCTCAACCCCGGCCTCGACATGTCGGCCGGCAAGGCCATGGCGCAGGCCGGACACGGCGCCCAACTGGCCTGGTGGGAGCTGTCCGACGCCGACCGGGCGGCGTGGCGCGACGCCGGCTTCCCGCTGGCCGTACGGACGCCGTCGCCCGAACGCTGGGCCGCGCTGACCGCCTCGGGCCTGCCCATAGTCCGCGACGCCGGGTTCACGGAGATCGCCCCCGGGAAAACTCTCGTAGTCGAAGGGGGCAGTCGCTTCTGCCCCCTCCCTCGTGCCCGGCGGCCGTAGGCGGGCTACTCAGGGTCCCGGCGCGCTAGCAGGCGGCGCCGCCTTCTCGGCTTCGGCAGGGCCGTCTCCGCGGAGGAACTCGTAGGCTCCGCGGAGGCGGGTCCGCAACCGCTCCTGCGTTGCGCGGCCATCGAGGCGTACGTCGAGGGCTCCAGGCTCAGCGATCTGGGCTCGCTGCCCGGCATGCGCGCGGCGCCGCCAGTGGCGTGGGAGTGCTCCGGCCGCGCTACAGGGCCGCCCCGGCGGCCCTGTAGCGGGCTGGGTCGAGCGGGATGCCGAGGGCCCCATCGTCCTGGTCGTGGTGCGCGCCGCTCCGGCAGTGCCGATGTTTCATCGATGTGACCTGCGTAAACGTCTGGTTTCGATGTACTTGGAGGGCTTTCCCCGGTGCCGGATCGTCCTTACGGTTCACATCATCAGCTGGTCAGACCAACTGGCCGTAGGAGGATCAGAGGAGGGAAGTCTTTGGACGGGTTCGACGCGTTTGTGCGTCGGTCGCTGAGTGTGAGCTCCGAGATCGTCGCTCACATCGAGACGCTGATCAGCAGCGGTTCTCTGGAGCCGGGCACCAAGCTTCCGCCGGAGCGTGAGCTGGCGCTGACGCTGAAGGTCTCGCGGGTGTCGCTGCGTGAGGCGATGCACGAGCTGGAGGCCAAGAGGGTGATCGAGCGCCGGCCGGGTCGGGGCACCATCGTGCTGGAGGTGCCGTCTCACGCGCAGGCCCTGTACGAGGAGATGTCGGAGTCCGAGCGGACGCTGCGCGATGTCGCGGAACTGCGCGAGACGATCGAGCCGAAGTTCGCAGAGCTGGCTGCCGAACGTGCGACGAGCGCGACCTTGTACGCCCTTGAGCAGGTGCTGGAGAAGAGCGGCCGCGACTTGGCGCCGGAGGAGTCGCTGAAGGCCGACATCACCTTTCACATGCTGCTGGCCCAGGCGTCGCAGAACCCGTTGATGGTGGCCCTCAACTCCCTGGCCAACAGCTGGACGGAGTCGGTGCGCTCCTTCTCTCACGAGACCGCCGAGGCCCGCCGGTGCTCGCACCACGGGCATCAGCTGATTTTCGACGCAGTACGGAGCGGCAATGGCGCCGCGGCCCGAGACGCGATGCTGGCGCACCTCGCAGATGTCGCGAATCTGACGAGGGGCAGCTACCCCTCGTTCTGAACCGGCTCCACCAGCCACTTCCGCGAAATGAGCAACCCATGAGATCCCAGTTCATACGGCTGCGCCTGTTTCGTACGGCGTCAGTCATGAGTGCCACGGCGCTGGCCCTGGTCGCGGTGTCGGCGTGCGGCGGCAGCACGTCGTCCTCGGCGTCCTCGTCCTCGGGGGGCGGGGCCAAGGCGTTCAAGCTCGTTCTTCCCTGGTACGCCGATCCCGAGGGCGGCGGTTTCTTCGCGGCGAAGGCGGAGGGGCTGTACAAGACCAAGAACCTGGATGTCACCCTGCAGTCCGGCGGTCCCCAGGTGTCGGCCACCCAACTCGTCGCGGCGGGCCGTGCCCAGGTCGGCTTCACCGACGCGGCCGGCATCATCCAGGCACGCGAGCAGGGCATCCCGATCGTCGCGATCGGCGCGCTCTACCAGGACAACCCGGTGGGCGTGATGGTGCACGCCAGCACCGGCATCACCTCCTTCGCCGGCATGGGCGGCAAGACGTGGGTGGTGCAGACCGGTCAGCTCGGCCCGGCGTGGGTCAAGAAGAAGACCGGCATCAAGTTCACGACCCAGGCGTACCAGGGCTCTATCGCGAGCTTCCTGAAGAAGGACAGCCTGGTCCAGCAGGGCTGGCCCACGAACGAGGCGTACACGGCCGAGAAGGCCGGGGTGAAGGTCAACTTCGTTCCGTTCTCCACGTCCGGATTCAATCCGTACAACGACATCTTCTTCACCTCCGAGTCCTATCTGAAGAGCCACCGCAAGGAGCTGACCGACTTCCTCGCGGCGAGCATGCAGGGCTGGCAGAACTACATGGGCGATGTGTCGGTCGCCAAGACGGCCAACGCCGCCATCCTCAAGGCGAACAACCAGCTCACCTCGCAGAGCGCCTGGTACGCCTGGGACAAGCAGCGCAAGTACGTGGTCGCCGACGAGGGCAAGCAGCAGCTCGGCGCGATGACGCAGAAGCGCTGGACGACGTTCATCGACCAGATGAAGCAGCTCGGCCAGCTCAAGAGCACACCGAAGGCGAGCGATCTCTACGACTCCTCGTTGCTGCCCACGGTCGCCGCCCCCACATCCCTGCCCGCGGCGCCGGCCGGGTCCTACTGATTTCCCGAGCGCCCGGAAGGAGCAACGCAGTATGAGTGCGGTCCCTGTTGAGAACCAGGTCGAGAAGCAGGCGGTCGGTCCCGGTCCGCTGGTCTCGTTCGAAGGTGCGGACAAGGTCTACAGCAGCGGCTTCCGGGCTCTGGCCCCCATCGATCTGCGCCTGCCACGGGCGGAGATCACCGCCCTGGTCGGCCCTTCCGGGTGCGGCAAGTCCACGCTGCTGCGGATGGCGGCCGGCCTGACCGCACCGACGAACGGCAGCCTGACCCGGCACACCGAGCGGATGTCGTACGTGTTCCAGGATCCGACCCTGCTGGCCTGGCGGTCGGTCCGGGCCAACGTCGAACTGGTGGCCAAACTGCAGGGCGTGCCGCGCCCGGAGCGCCGGGAACGGGCGCAGGACGCCATCGACCTGGTCGGCCTGCGGGGGTTCGAGAAGGCCTATCCCCGCGAACTGTCCGGGGGCATGAAGATGCGCGCGTCGCTGGCGCGGTCGCTGACCAGCGAGCCGGAACTGATGCTGATGGACGAACCGTTCGCGGCACTGGACGAGTTCAACCGGGAAAAGATGGGCGCCGAACTGATCAATCTGTGGCGCACCCGGCAGGTCACCGTCATGTTCGTCACGCACTCCATCCCTGAGGCGGTCCGGCTCGGGCATCAGATCGCGGTGATGGGGACCGGGCCGGGCCATCTGAAGCAGGTCTTCCGCTCGCCCAGCCCGCCCACGCCCGACTCGGAGACCGGGCGTGATGACAGCGCGCTTCGGGAGCTGCGTACCGAGATCTCGATGATGCTGGGAGGTGCCGGGATATGACGGTCATTGACGCACCGGAACTGCCGAAAGCGGCCCCGGCGCAGCCGTCGGCGCGGCGGTGGCGATCGCTGGCGGTGAAGACCGTACTGCCGCCCGTCGGCGCGTTCGCGGTGGGGATCGGCCTGTGGCAGCTGGTGATCGTCGTCTTCAACGTCCCCGGGTACATGCTGCCTTCACCAGCGACGATGGCGAACACCATCACCGACGAGTTCGGCACGCTCGGTGAACCGACCTGGGTGACCCTGCGCGAGTCCGTGATGGGCTTTGTGATCGCGGCCGTCGTGGGGGTGCTCAGCGCGTTGGTGATGGCGCGCTGGCGGCTGATGGAACGCAGTCTCTACCCCTACCTGATCCTGCTGCAGACGATCCCGATCGTGGCCGTGGCACCGCTGTTCGTGGTCTGGCTCGGCCCGGGGATAGCGACGAACACTCTGGTGGCGGCCATGATCGCGCTGTTCCCGGTGGCGGCCAACACCCTCCAGGGCCTCAAATCCATCGACCGCAATCTGGTGCAGCTCTACACGATGGCCGGGGCGCCGCCGCGGGTGCAGCTGCTGTTCCTGCGGCTGCCCGGGGCGCTGCCGGCGATCCTGACCGGGTTGCGGGTGGCCGCCGGTGCCTCGGTGATCGGGGCGATCGTCGGTGAGTTCGTGGCGGGCGTCGGCGGCGGCGCGGGCGGCCTCGGATACGTCATCACCGAGAGCGCGGTGCAGCTGCGTACGCCCCAGCTGTTCCTGGCGGTCATCGGCGCGAGCGTCGTATCGCTGCTGCTGTTCGCGGTCGTCGTCCTGGTCGAGAGGTACCTGCTCGGCAAGTGGCACGAGTCCGCGCTGCCGACCGACGAATAGCAAGGAGCCACCATCGTGAGCACGCACCCATATCTGTGGGCCGAGCTGACCACCGAGGACGTCCAGGGCCTCGCCAAGGACAGCGCCGTGGTGATCCAGCCGATCGGCGCGGTGGAACAGCACGGCCCCCATCTACCGCTGATCACCGATGCGTTGGTGGCCGAGGTCATCGCCCGTACGGCCGTGGAGCGGCTCGGTGACGGTTCCAACATGTGGGTCCTGCCGACCCTTCACTACGGGAAGTCCACCGAGCACCTCGGCCGGGCCGGCACCATCGCGATGTCGACGGCGACTTTGCAGGCGGTGTGCATGGACCTGGGCGAGTCCCTGGCCAGGAGCGGTGTGCGCAAGCTCGTCTTCGTCAACGGGCACGGCGGCCAGCCGAGTCTGCTCGACGTGGTCGCCCGCGACATCCGCTACCACTTCGGCCTGCAGGTGTTCCCGGTCATGCCGTCGCGGTTCCCGCTGCCCGACGGGGTCGAGGACCCGGACCCGTTCGGCATCCACGGCGGGTTCGTCGAGACGTCGCTGATGCTGGCTCTGGCGACGCCGGAACTCGTACGTCTGGACAAGGCGGTCGCCGATGGTCTGCGGGTCGGCGAGCTGTACGAGGCGCAGCGGCATCTCACGCTGGAGGGCGTGGTGCCCACCGCGTGGCTGATCGACGACGTCTCCGCCTCGGGCGTCGTCGGCGACCCCGCCGGAGCCGACGCGGATACCGGCAAGCGGATCGTCGGGCACTGGACGGAGCTGCTGGCCGAAGCGCTGCTGGAGGTCCAGGCGTTCGCCTTCCCGGCCCTGGACGGAACCGCCCGGTGAGCGCGCTGGCCGGTATCGACTGGACCCGGACGGCCCTGACCGTGACCGGCGGCCTCTTCCTCACCATGGCGGACGGCCAGGACCCCTTCACCGGCTGGATGACGGTCGGCGCCGACGGCCGGATCACCGGCATCGGCCCCGGTGAACCGCCGTCCCGCGACGGCACGGTCCTGGACGCCACCGGCAAGATCATCGCCCCCGGGTTCGTCTCCGCCCACAGCCATCTGCACACCTCGGGCCTGCGCGGCCTGGCGGCGGGCGAGACGCTCTACCCCTGGGTGCGGGCCAACAACGAAGTACTCCTCGGCCTCGGCGCCGAGGACATGTACTGGCTCGCCCTGCACGGCTGCCTGGACTTCATCGGCAACGGCATCACCTCCGCGTACAACTTCGCCCAGAACCGGGTGGTGTGGATGTACGACCAGGTCACCGGCCGCGATGAGCCCGCCCGGGTCCACTCCGAGGACTTCGTCACCCGGCAGTTCGACGCGCAGGCCGACTCCGGCCTGCGGGTGTACACCGCCATCCGGCTCGACGACGAGGTCTTCGGCTCCCAGGCCGCGCTGGACAACTTCGGCCTGATGTCCGCCGACCTCGGGGACCGTATGCCGGACGCCGCACAGCTGGGCATCTCGGTGTACGGCGCGGTGCAGTGGTCCGGCTCGCCCGACACCGCCGTCCTGGAGTCCCGGGCCATGACGCTGTTCGGGGCCATCAACCAGGCGCACTTCGTGGAGACCGCCGAGAACCTCGCCGCGCAGCAGGCGAAGTTCGACTGGTACGCCGACGCCGGAGCGCTCGGCCCGCGCATGCTGTTCGGCCACTTCGTGCATCCCACCGACGAGATGATCGACGCCGTCGCCGCCACGGGCAGCGCGGTGGTGTGGCAGCCCACCTCCAACGGCCGGCTCGGCTCGGGCTTCGCCGATATCGTCCGCTACCGCGACCGGGGGATCCGGGTCGGCATGGGGCTGGACGACCAGTCGTGCACCGACATCTCCGATCCCTTCCAGAACATGCGGATCGGCATGTACGCGCTCCGCGCCCGGTACTCCCGGGCGGCGGTGATGATGCCCCGCGAGGTCCTGCGGATGCACACCCTCGGCTCGGCCGAGGTGCTCGGAGTCGCCGACCGCATCGGCAGCCTGGAGGCGGGGAAGTTCGCCGACTTCCTGGTCGTGGACCCGGCCCGGCCCGACACCGGGCCGATGTGGGACGCGTACGCGTGCTACGTCATGGCCTGCGGGCTGCGCAATCTCAAGCAGGTGTACATCGGCGGCGCTCTGGTCAGCGAGGAAGGGCGGTCGCTGCACCCGCAGGCCGACGAGGTGGGCGGGGAGCTGCGGGCCCGGCTCATCCGGGCGGCACGCGACCAGGGACTGCCGCCGCCGGCCGCCACCGGATGAGCCCGCCACTCGCCCCTGGAAGCCCGTCAGAGCAGCGAGAAGTGAAAGCACTTGGAGGAACGATGACAACCGCGGCACGCCAGCACCTCAGTGCCACGGTGTCGACAACGCTGTGGGGCCGCCTGCCCTGCGCCGAAGACGCACCCGTACTCACCGTCGACCCGGGCGAGCAGGTCTCCATCGACACCATCAGCCACGAAGGCATCCTGGAGGACCAGGGCCGCGACCCGGTCGCCTTCTTCGGCAGACATGGCGTCGCGAGGCAGGACGTCCTGGCCGACACCATCGCGATCGCCTCCGGCGGCACCCACACCCCGGCCGACGGGCCGCATGTCGTCACCGGCCCGATCGAGGTACGCGGCGCGACAGCCGGCGACTACCTCGCGGTACGGGTGGACGAGCTGGTGCCGCGTACCGCCTACGGGGTGATCTCCAGCCGGCACAACAAGGGGCTGCTGCCAGGTGTCTTTCCCGCCGACGGACCGCTGACGAGCATCTTCTGCCCGGTGCTCGAAGCGGTCGACGGCGTCTCCGCCCCGCAGGCCACCCTGCCGCTCACGGCCGGCTCCACCGATCGCGTGGTGCGGTTCCCGATCGCGCCGTTCCTCGGTCTGATGGGCGTGGCCACCCCTGGATCCGCAAGACTGCACTCCACCCCGCCCGGCGAACACGGCGGCAACATCGACATCTCGCTGCTGCAAGCGGGCAGCACCCTGTACCTGCCGGTCCAGATACCCGGCGCCGGTTTTTACATCGGCGACCCGCACTTCGCCCAGGGCAACGGCGAGATCTCGCTGACGGCACTGGAGGCACCGCTGCGCGCCACGCTGACGATCGACGTCATCCCCCGGCAGCGCGCCACCGAGCTGTTCGGTGACGCGCGCGGCCCGATAGCCCGGACCCCGGACTTTCTCGTGCCGACCGGCCTGGACACCGACCTCGACGAAGCGGTCGCCACATGCGCGCGCAACGCGCTGGAACTGCTGCGGGCATCCTTCGGAATGGATCACGAGCTGGCGTACGCCTATCTCAGCGCGGCGACCGACTTCGACATCTCCCAGGTGGTCGACGTGGTCAAAGGCGTACACGCTCGCATCAGGCTCTCCGATTTCGCACGGGTGGAAGGACACGCATGGCGATGAGCGGGCACAAGGAACACGAAGGCTGCGAAGTGATCGCCCCGGACGATGCACCACCGGGCCTGCTGGAGGCGTTCTGGCGCTACGACAAGGCCCTGCTCGCCAACGACCGGCAGACCCTCGACGCGTTGTTCATGCCCGGCCCCCACACCCTCCGGGGCGATGGACAGACGCTGCTCGTCGGCCACAAGGCGATCGCGGGCTTCCGGTCCGCACGCGCCAGGATCCCGACCCGCAGGGTGACCCAGCTCCACGTACAAGCGATCGCCGCCGATGCCGCACTGCTGATGGCGCGCACCCGCGACGGCGACGCGACCGGACTGCAGACCCAGCTGTGGCGCCTGACCGGGGACCGCTGGGTGGTCGCCGCCGCGCATGTGAGCCTGCCCGTGGCACCGAAACCGGACGGCCCGGCGGCTCCCTTGGACACAACGGTCTGGCGGGCGGTCGGTGATCCGCTGGTGGCCGCCCGCGCGCGGGGCCCGCTGGACGGCATCGGCGTCGCCGTGAAGGATCTGTTCGCGGTCGCCGGGCAGCCCATCGGCGCCGGTGTCCCGGCCTGGCTGGCCGAGCAGCCCCCGCAGGCCGAATCGGCGCCGGTGGTGAGCGCGTTGCTGGCCGCCGGGGCGCACCTGGTGGGCATCGCCCGCACCGACGAGTTCGCCTACAGCCTGGCCGGCACCAACGCGCACTACGGAACCCCGCCGAACCCGGCCGCGCCCGGCTGCGTCAGCGGCGGGTCCACCAGCGGACCGGCGAGCGCGGTGGCCCTCGGCCAGGCGGCGGTAGGGCTCGGCACCGACACCGCCGGGTCCATCCGGGTCCCCGCGTCGTACCAGGGCCTGCTCGGGCTGCGCACCACGCACGGCGCGATCAGCACCGACGGCGTCCTGCCCCTGGCCAGGTCCTTCGACACCGTCGGCTGGCTGACCCGGGACGTACGCGCCTCCGCCGCCGTCGCCCGGATCCTTCTCCCCGCCGACGACGGCGGGGCCGTGCCCGTACGCCGCACCGTCCGTCTGCCCGAGGTCGAAGCCCTGGCCAGAGCGGACGTGCGGGATGCGTTCACGACCGCCGTCGAGGAGCTGACCGGGACCGGGAAGCTCCCTCCGGCCGAAGTCGTTGACCTGCCGCGCGACCTGCTGGAACGCTGGTTCACCGCGTTCCGCACCGTACAGGCGTGGGAGGCCTGGCAAGCCCACGGTTCGTGGATCACCAAGCATCCCGGCTCGCTCGGCGCCGATGTGGCCGACCGCTTCGCTCAGGCCTCCGAGGTCGGCGAAGAACAGGTAGCGGCGTCACGCGAGTTGGCGGCCGCCGCGCGCGACCAGCTCGGGGAGTGGCTCTCGGGCAGCGTCCTGGCCATCCCCTCGGCCTCCGGCCCAGCACCGGCCCGCAGCGCCTCGGGGGAACAGATCGAGGCCGAGCGCGCGGCGACGCTCCGGATGACCTGCCTCGCGGGACTCGCCGGTGCCCCGGCCCTCTCACTGCCGCTGCTGCGGTCCGCCGACGGACGCCCGGCGGGCCTGTGCCTGCTCGGCGCACCGGGAACCGATCACGGCCTGCTCGCCCTCGCCGCCGCACTGGAGACCTCCGCATGACCGCCCTGCCCCGCCACCGCAACCGCTGGCAGTTCCCCGGCCCACACATCGACCTGCACCGGCCCGAGCTGCCGTCCCGCTCGGCGGCGTTGCGCGCCGAACCCGCCCCGATCGTGCTCGATCCGTCCCGTACCGCCCTGATCGTCGTGGACCTGCAGAACGACTTCTGCACCCCGGGCGGCTGGCTGGCCGGCATCGGCGTCGACGTATCGGTGCTCGCGACGGCGGTCGAACTGAGCGCACAGGCCGTGCCGGCCGCCCGGGCAGCCGACATCCCCGTTATCTGGCTGAACTGGGGCAACCGCCCCGACCAGGCGAACCTTCCGCCGGGCGTGGCACATGTCTACGACCCGTCAGGCACCGGCGTCGGCATCGGCTCCCGCACGCCCGGTACCGGCTCACGCGTGCTCACCAAGGACAGCTGGGGCGCCGCCCTCGTTGACGGCCTGGTCGCCGAGCCGCACGACATCCACGTCGACAAGTACCGCATGAGCGGCTTCTGGGACACCCCCCTGGACAGCATCCTGCGCAACCTCCGCGTGGACACGCTGATCTTCGCCGGAGTCAACTCCGACCAGTGCGTATACGCCACCCTCATCGACGCCGCCTGCCTCGGCTACGACGTCGTCATGCTCACCGACGCATCGGCCACCACCTCACCGTCGTACTGCCACGACGCGACCCTCTACAACACCCGCCAGTGCTTCGGCTTCACCGCCTCCACCCCCGACCTGCTCGACGCGCTGACCACCGCCGGCGATTCCAAGGAGAGCCCCGCATGACCACCGCCCCGACCCTGCGCCACCTCGACCAGGTCGTACCGCACCTGATCTCTCCCGCCGACACCGTCCGGCTCGCCCTCCTGGCCGGACCCGCCGACGGATCGCCGGCCAGCGTCTTCTTCGAAGTCTGGGAGCCCGGCGGCGCGCAGCCCGACAACTCCCACCCCGACTCCACCGAGATCTTCGTGGTCCTCACCGGACACGGCATCGCGCACAGCGACGAACACTCCGTACCCATCGGCCCCGGCGACGTACTCGTCCTGCCGCCCGGTTCGGTGCACCGCATCGAGAACACCTCCGCCACCGAGCGGCTCTACACCGTCACCATCATGGCCGAGGACGGCGGTGCCATGCCCGGCGGCTTCGCCGCACTCGTCAGCGCCGGTACCCCGGTCCAGTGGGACAACGCCGACCGGTCCGCACTGCGCGGACGCTGAGGACAGCTCCGTCGACGCGTACGACGCGGGGCCAGACGCCGGGCGCTCGTAAGTGAGCCGCCCACCCTTCGCGCCGACGTCGGATCGGGGATGCCGGGGTGCGGGTCCCGTCGTCATCGAACACCCTGGCAACACCCGCGGGGTCCTGGACATCGATTAGATGCCAGGCGACACCCGAGGCGCTGCCAGGCCGCGAAGCAAGGGTCGCTGCTGTCTCAAGGCCCATCTCGGTTGCCTGGCGGACCAGTTCAGTGCCCAGGAAACCGCTGCCGCCGATGATCAGGACCGTCATGGACCGCCACCGTAGCGAACGCGGGAACGGTGCAGGTGAGAGAACAATGCAAGAATCTGGCCCCGAACGAGATCACCCCCGGGTCCTGCACGGTCGTCGCCGACCACCCGAAGCTCAAATGAAGCTCTGAATGCGGCCCCGGCAGGGTTCGAACGGACCCGGCGGGGCCATGACCCGGGCATGAACGAGAAGCTCGGGACCGGCGGAGCCCGCGGAACCCTCGGGACCCTGGGGACCGGAATCGGCTGGCGGCCGGAGATCGCCGACGCGATCGAGGGTCTGCCGGGGATCGACTGGGTCGAGGTGGTCGCGGAGAACATCTGTCCAGGCCACCTCCCCGAACCGCTGCTGCGGCTGCGCAGCCGTGGCGTCACCGTCGTCCCGCACGGTGTGGCCCTCGGCCTCGGCGGCGCCGACCGCCCGGACCCGGCGCGGCTGTCGGCGCTCGCGGAGCGCGCCGAGGCGCTGGGCTCTCCCCTGGTCACCGAGCACATCGCCTTCGTACGGGCCGGCGGTCCGCTGACCGGCACGCCGCGCCTGGAGGCCGGGCATCTGCTCCCCGTCCCCCGCACCCGCGACGCCCTGGACGTGCTCTGCGAGAACGTGCGGATCGCCCAGGACGCGCTTCCCGTGCCGCTCGCGCTGGAGAACATCGCGGCGCTGCTCGCCTGGCCGGACGGCTACGAGGAGCTGAGCGAGGGCGCGTTCCTGGCTCAGCTGGTGGAGCGCACCGGCGTCCGTCTCCTCATCGACGTCGCGAATCTGCACACCAACCACGTCAACCGCGGCGAGGACCCGGCCGCCGCCCTGGACGAACTGCCCCTGGACGCCATCGCGTACGTCCATGTGGCGGGCGGCGTCGAGCGGGACGGCGTCTGGCACGACAGCCACGCCCACCCGGTCAGCCGGCCGGTGCTGGACGTCCTGGCCGAGCTGCGCGCCCGGGTCGAGCCGCCCGGCGTCCTGCTGGAGCGCGACGAGGACTTCCCGTCCGCCGGGGAGCTGGCCGCCGAACTGGCCGCGATACGAGCCGTGTTGGAGGCCGACCATGTCTGAGACCTCCTCCGGGTCCGCCGCGACCGACGCCGCCCGCCGGCGCCTCGCCGTGGCCCAGACCTCGCTGCTGTCCGCGCTCGTGGCCGGCACCCCGGTGCCCGAGGGCTTCGACCGGGCCCGGATCCGCGTGCAGCGCCGCGCCCTCGCGGCCAAGCGCGCCGGTGTCGTCGCCCGGATCGCCCCGGAGCTGCCGCGCATCCTCGGCGACGGCTACCGGCCGGCCTTCCTGGCCTACGCCGCCTTCCACCCGGTGCCGGCCGACGGATACCGCCGCGACGCCCTCTGCTTCGCCGGGCACCTGCTCTCCACGGACACCCTGGCGGCCCCGGTTCGCAGGCGGCTGGACGCCTGGTGGCGGGAGCGTTCCGGACCCCGGAAGCACACTTCACGCGTATTTATACGTATGGGCAGCGCGCTCCGTTCAATTGCGCCACAATCTTTTACGAACGTACGCTGACCTGCGGCTTTGCCGTCGTTCACAGGGGAAACACAACAACGTACCAACCACTGGCCCCTGGAAACTCAGCTTTCGCGAATACGTGACGATTCCTCATCCGGAACGCATCAAACGCACTAACGTGCGGTCGCATCTGGAAAAGCCGAGTGCGAGGCCGCCCCCGAGGGGGTGCTGCCACGCACCAGGAGGCGCGATGCGAACCACCCGTTACGTCACGGGAACCGGCCTCGTCGTGGGGGCGCTGGCCGTGACCGTTGTTGCTCTGATGTACCCCGTCATGTCCGCGTTCAACAGCGGCGTGGTGGGGTCGGGAAGCAACATCAATGCCCAGACCGTGGCCACTCAGTACGGCCCGCTGACCGCGCTGGACCGCACCTTCGTGACGAAGGTGCGGCTGGCCGGCCTGTGGGAATTCCCGGCGGGACAGATGGCTGAGCAGAAGGGAACGACAGCCGCGGTCAAGACTGCGGGCAAGCACCTGATCGACGGTCACACGGACCTGGACTCGGCGGTACGCAAGATCGCCCCGCAGCTGGGGATCACGCTGCCGAACGAGCCGACACCGGAGCAGCAGGGCTTCCTGGCGACGCTGTCGGCGGCCTCGGGAGCGGACTTCGACCAGAAGTTCGCCAACATCGTGCGCCTGCAGCACGGCAAGGTGTTCTCGGTGATCGCGCAGGTCAGGGCGACGACGCAGAACACGATGGTGCGGCAGTTGGCCGAGCAGGCCAACTCGACGGTGCTCGATCACATGAAGGTTCTGGAGGAGACCGGCCTGGTCGACTTCGGCCAGATCGCGACGAACACGACCGCCAGCCCGACGAATCCGAGCGCCCAGGTGGCGCCCACTCCCAGCGCCGGTGTGCCCACCGTCATCGTCACCACGTCCCCCACGTTCTCCCTCCCCCCAGCGGCCTCTTCTCCTGAGTCGCAGACGAAATGAGCCCTTTGATGCCACGACTACAGCAGTCACGCCGACGCCGGTTGAGCACCAAGCACCTCGTACTGATAGCGGTGCTGGCACTGGTCGGGTCGGGCGGCACCTTCGCACTGGTCACCGGTACCGCGTCCGCGCACTGGCGGAACTCCGGCTCGTCCTCCTCCGCGAAGACGGAGTCCAACAAGCGCTGGAACAAGAACTGGGGCCAGAACAACGGCGCGTCCGCGTCCGCCACGGCCACGGCGTCCGCCTCCGCCTCCGCGAGCGCCTCGGCCCCGGCCTCCGCCTCGGCCTCCGCCTCGGCCACGAACGGCGGCGCGGTGACCACCAACGGCCCGTCGCCGGACGACTTCGCCGACATCAACTCCGTACAGCCGAACGTCCAGAAGGCGGCCACCCAGTCCGGCGGCTCCACCGGTGTCTTCACGGCACGCTGCGGCCGTAACGAGAACGGGCACTTCAACCCGGACAACTTCATCGTCGCCCCCGGCGTCTCCAACGGCGCCCACCACGTGCACGACTACGTCGGCAACCTGAGCACGGACGGCTTCTCGACCAACGAGTCGCTCGCCGCCGCCGGCACCACGTGCGCCAAGGGCGACAAGTCCGCGTACTTCTGGCCCGTGCTGCGGACCCGCTCCGCGAACGACGCCGCCGACGCCGACGGCAACACCGGCACGATCCTGACCCCGACCACGGTCTCGATCACCTTCCGGGGCAGCCCGACCGCCAAGGTCACCGCCATGCCGTCGACCCTCAAGGCCATCATGGGCGACGCCAAGGCCTTCACCAACGGCGTGGCCAACGCCAAGGCCTCCTGGAGCTGCACGGGCTTCGAGAACCGCCAGCTCACCGACAAGTACCCCCTCTGCCCCTCCGGCAGCAAGGTCGTACGCACCCTGAACTTCCCGAGCTGCTGGGACGGCATCAACACCGACAGCGCCAACCACCGCACCCACATCGTCTTCCCCGACGCCGCCGGTGCCTGCCCCGCCAACACCAAGGCCGTCCCCCAGCTCCGCTACCGCCTCACCTACGCCCTCCCGGCCAACACCGGCACCAACTTCGCCGTCGACAGCTTCCCCGAGCAACTCCACAAGCCCGTCACCGACCACGCCGACTTCGCCAACTTCATGCCCACCTCCCTCATGAACCAGGTCGTCAACTGCATCAACTCCAACCGCCGCTGCGGCTGACCCCACCCCCCTACGCCAAGGGGCCGCGCCGACCGCCCACCGGTCGCCGCGGCCCCTTCGCGCATGCCCGAACGGAAAGCCCTCAGGCCAGCCCCGCCACCAGCTCCGCAACGGCCTTGCGCCGCCCCGTATAGAACGGCACCTCCTCGCGGACGTGGAGGCGGGCCTCCGACGCGCGGAGGTGCCGCATGAGGTCGACGATGCGGTAGAGCTCGTCGGCCTCGAAGGCGAGGATCCACTCGTAGTCGCCGAGGGAGAAGGAGGCGACGGTGTTGGCGCGGACGTCGGGGTAGCCGCGGGCCATTTTGCCGTGGTCGGCGAGCATGCGGCGGCGGTCTTCGTCGGGGAGGAGGTACCAGTCGTAGGAGCGGACGAAGGGGTAGACGGAGACGTAGTTGCGGGGGGTCTCGTCGGCGAGGAAGGCTGGGACGTGGCTCTTGTTGAACTCGGCGGGGCGGTGGAGGGCCATATTGGACCAGACGGGGTCCAGGGCGCGGCCGAGCTGGGTGCGGCGGAAGAGGTTGTAGGCGTCCTGGAGCTGGTCGGAGGTCTCGGCGTGCCACCAGATCATGAGGTCGGCGTCGGCGCGGAGGCCGGAGACGTCGTAGGTGCCGCGGACGGTGACGTCCTTCGCGGCGAGCTGCTCGAAGAGCTCCTCGACCTCGTCCGCGTAGCCGGCCCGGTCGTCGGGGAGGACGTCGCGGAGCCGGAAGACCGACCACAGGGTGTAGCGGATGACGTCGTTGAGGTCCTTGGCCTTCTTGCCGGCGTTCGGGGCCTTGGCGGGGGCAGCAGCAGTCGAATCGCTCATGGGTCTATTCTCGCGCGTCGCCGCTCGTGTCCCGCCCCAGGGTCCCCAGGACGCGGTCGGCCGCCTTGCGGGCGCTCGCCACGCACGCCGGGATGCCGACGCCGTCGTAGACCGCCCCGCAGACGGCGAGGCCCGGCAGCTTGCCGACGTGCTCACGGACCCGGGCGACGCGGGTGAGGTGGCCGACCGGGTACTGCGGCAGACCGGCGTCCCAGCGGGTCACGCGGGCCGCGACGGGGGCCGCGTGCAGGCCGACGGCCTCGGTCAGGTCCTCGCGGGACAGCCGTACGAGGTCGGTGTCGTCCCAGGCCAGGTCGGCCTCGTCGCCGTAGCGGCCGATGGACGTGCGCAGCACAAAGGTGTCGGGGTCCGCGTCGGCGTTCCATTGCCACTTGCAGCTGGAGAAGGTCGACGCCTTGATCGTCCGCCCCTCCACGGGCGGTACGAGGAAGCCGCTGCCCGGCGGCACCTTCGCCAGGTCGCGGCTGCGGTACGCCATCGTCACCAGGGCGAGGCTCGCGTACTCCACCGCCGCCAGCTCCCCGGCCGCCACCGGCGACTCACCGGCCAGCAGCCGCGCCGCGACCGGCGCCGGTACCGCCAGCACCACGGCCTCGGCGTCCAGCAGCCGGTCCCCGTCGGGCGAGTCCACGACGACCTGCCAGCCCGTCGCCGTACGCCGGAGCTCCCGCACCGGCGCGCCGGTCTCGATGTCCGCTCCGGCCTTGCGGGAGGCCTCCGCCACCGCCAGCGGCAGGCGTCCGACGCCGCCCCGGATCCCGGCGAACACCGGCCCGCTGGTCTGCGGCTTGGCCGCCGCCTTGCGCTGCAGATCGCGTACGCCCTCTATGAGCGACCGCCCCGAGCGGGCGATCTCGTACAGCTGCGGCACCGCCGCCCGCATCGAGATCCGGTACGCGTCCCCCGCGTACACCCCGCCCAGCAGCGGCCACACGAGCCGGTCGACCACCTCCCGGCCCAGCCGCGCCGCCACGAACTCGCCGACCGCGACGTCCTCGCCGACCTTCGTACGGGGCAGCACATGATCCAGCGGCATCCGCGCCAGCCCCGCCGCCGACAGCACCCCCGACCCCGCCACCTGGGCGAGGTCGCCCGGCACGCCCATCAGGCTGCCCTTCGGCATGGCCCGAAGTCGCCCTCGCGACCAGAGCGACGCGCTCGCGGTCGTCGGCGCCACGATGTCCTCGCCGAGCCCGGCCGCCCGCGCCAGCTCGACCGCCTCCGGGCGCCGGGCCAGCATCGACTCCGCCCCCAGATCGACCGGCACGCCCGCGATCTCGTCCGCGTACAGCTTGCCGCCGAGCCGCGACGACGACTCCAGCACCGTCACCCGCCGCGTCCCGCCCTCCAGCAGGAAATGTGCGGCCGCGAGTCCTGAGATTCCGCCGCCGATGACGATCACATGTCCGCGCCCGGGGTGCGTTTCGCTCATGCCCCCACTGTCTCAGACGCCGGAACGAGCCCGAACCGTGACCTCATCGGGATCGCGCATGCGAAACCCTCCCACCTGCTGTCCCGTCGAATCCGCACAGGCGACAACGAGCCAACTCACCCTGGGGGGACCACCAATGAACAGATCACTCGCGGCGCTCGCTGCCGCGCTGCTCGCCGCGTCGCTCGCGGTAGCGGGCTGCGGCGCGGGATCGAGCACCAACGACAGCACCGCGAGCTCAGCCCAGCGGGGCGCCGCCGCGGACACCGGGAGCAACGAGAAGAGCAGCGCCGCCGGAAGCGGGAGCAGCAGTGGCAGCAGCAAGACCACGAACCTCACGCAGTCGTACGTCGTGCGGACCGCCACGCTCACCGTCGAGGCCAAGAACGTCCAGGACGCGCTCGCCAAGGCCCGCACCCTGGTGGACGGTGCGGGCGGTTACGTCGGCGACGAGAGCACCTCGCTGGACGACGCGGGGCGCGAGCACTCACGCGTACAGCTGAAGGTGCCGCCGGCGGACTACGAGCAGCTGCTCGAGGACCTCGCGGGGCTCGGGAAGCTCACGGACCGCAAGGTCAACGCCGAGGACGTCACCAGCCAGGTCGTGGATGTCCAGAGCCGGATCACGTCGCAGCAGACGAGTGTGGCGCGGCTGCGGGAGCTGATGAACCGCGCGGTCAAGCTCAGTGACGTGGTCACGCTGGAGGGGGAACTCAGCACGCGTGAGGCGGACTTGGAGGCGCTGCAGGCACAGCAGAAGTCGCTGAAGGAGCGCACCGACATGGCCACGGTGACGCTCGTCCTGACCGAGCCCGTGGCGGTGGCCGTGGCGAAGAAGGACGACGGCGTCTGGGCATCCGTGGGGGACGCCCTGGGCGCCGGCTGGCACGCCTTCTACGTCACCTTCCGGGCCATTCTGGTCGCGCTGGCGGCCGCGCTGCCGTTCGCGGCACTGGCGGCACTGGTCTGGGTGGTCTTCCGCACCCTGCGCCGCCGGGTGCCGGCGCCCTCGGTGGCGGCGCCCGCGGTGCCGGCACCGGCGCCGGTCACCGTGCCGGCGCCGGTGGGGAAGGATCCCGAGGAGGAGTAACCGGGTCAGCCGGCCGTCTCGGCGTGGACGAACTCCACCAGCCGCGTCAGGGCGTCCGGGTCCGTGGACGGGAGCACGCCGTGCCCGAGGTTGAACACATGCCCGGGCGCGGCCTGCGCCGCCGCCAGCACCTCGCGGGCCTTGGCCTCGACGGCGGGGGTCGGGGCGAAGAGGACGGCGGGGTCCAGGTTGCCCTGGAGGGCCTTGTCGGGGCCGACGCGGCGGGCGGCCTCGTCGAGCGGGACGCGCCAGTCGACGCCGACGACGTCCGCGCCGGCCTCGCCCATGAGGGCGAGCAGCTCGCCGGTGCCGACGCCGAAGTGGATGCGCGGGACGCCGTAGCCGGCCACGGCGTCGAAGACCTTGGCCGAGGCGGGCATCACGAAGTCGCGGTACTCCTGCGGGGCCAGCGCGCCCGCCCAGGAGTCGAAGAGCTGGACGGCGCTCGCGCCCGCCTCGATCTGGACCTTCAGGAAGGCGCCCGTGATGGCCGCGAGGCGGTCGATGAGGTCGGCCCACAGCTCGGGCTCGCCGTACATCATGGCCTTCGTACGCTCGTAGCTGCGCGAGGGGCCGCCCTCGATCAGATAGCTCGCCAGGGTGAACGGTGCGCCGGCGAAGCCGATGAGCGGGGTCTCGCCCAGCTCGGCGGTGAGCATGCCGATGGCCTCGGTGACGTACTTGACGTCGTCCGGCTCGAGCGGCCGCAGCCGCGCCAGGTCGGCCCGGGTACGGATCGGGTGCTCGACGACCGGGCCGACGCCCGGCTTGATGTCGAGGTCGAGCCCGACGGCCTTGAGCGGCACCACGATGTCGCTGTAGTAGACGGCCGCGTCGACCTTGTGGCGGCGCACCGGCTGCAGCGTGATCTCGGTGACGAGATCGGGCCGCATGCAGGACTCGAGCATGGGAATGCCCTCGCGCGCCTTGAGGTATTCGGGCAGCGAGCGCCCGGCCTGGCGCATGAACCACACAGGGGTGTGCGGCACGGACTCGCGCCGGCAGGCGCGGATGAAGGGGGAAGCAGCAGTCTGCTGGTGCGCACTCACGCCCAAATCTTCGCATGCGCCAACCGGGCGACCCGCCCACCCGGGTGTCGTGCACCCCTGGGGGCCCCGTTCCGCCTAGTCTTCCGGGCATGGCAGCGGCTCATGGGCACCTCTCGGACGGGGACAGCGCCCCTCTCCCCTTCCAGCACGCGGTTGACGCACTGCTGCGCGCTCGCGTACGGCACGAGGTCGAGCTCGATCCGACCCCGCCGCCGAAGCGCCTGGCGCCGCACGCGTACGCGCTGGAGGCGACGGTCGTCGTGGACGGCGACGAGCTGGCCGACGGCCGTCTGGTGCTGCTGTACGACCCGTCCGGGCCCGAGGCCTGGCAGGGCACCTTCCGGCTGGTGACGCTGGTGCGCGCCGAGTTGGAGCCGGAGATGGCCGCGGATCCGCTGCTGCCCGAGGTGAGCTGGTCGTGGCTGACCGGAGCCCTGGAGGCGCACGGCGCCGGGTACGGCGAGCCGAGCGGCACCGTGTCGCGCAGTTCCTCGCACTACTTCGGCGGGCTGGCGGGGCGCGAGGACTCCACCCAGATCGAGATCCGCGCCTCTTGGACCCCGCGCGAGGGCACCGGCGGCGTGCCGGACGTGGCGGCGCACCTCGCGGGCTGGTGCGACCTGCTGTGCACGAGTGCGGGGCTGCCGCCGGTGACCGGGCCGGGCGGGGGCGGCCTCACGCCGACCGCCGTCGTACCGCTGCCGAAGCGGCGCGGCCCGCAGCAGCCGCGCTGACCTGGGCCGACTTTCCTTACCGCGAGAACGGCCGCCTCACACCCGTTGACCGGGACTGTCACACCTTCGATCGACAACGATCGACAAGCTGTCCGAATTGCCGGAATTGTTACTAAACAAATCGTGATCTTTCTCTAAAGCCGGACGGGGGAGCTGCCGAAGGGAACTGTGACCCTTCCAGCCACTCCCCAGGAGGCCCGGTGTCGGTTCTTCTCGAACACCCCACAAGCCTGGTCGCCTACCGCCCGAACAAGCCGACCGCCATGGTGGTCGTCGCCGATCCCCGCGTCCGCTCCACCGTGACCCGCCACCTGTGGGCCCTGGGAGTACGCGACGTGATCGAGGCGTCGTCCATCGCGGAGGCTCGGCCCCGGGTCGGCACCCCCCGCGACATCTGTGTGGCCGACGTCCACCTCCCCGACGGCTCCGGCCTCACCCTGCTGGCCGAGACCAGGGCGGCCGGCTGGCCGAACGGCCTCGCCCTCTCCGCCGCCGACGACATCGGAGCCGTACGCAACGCCCTGGCGGGCGGCGTGAAGGGCTACGTCGTCACCGGCACCCGCAACAACCTCGGGCTCCCCGGCCGCCCCGGCGCCGCCCCCATCGGCGCCGCCGGACAGCGCATCCAGCGCCGCCCACCCGGCTCCCCCGGACACGGCGGCGGCTACCGCGAACTGTCGGGCCGTGAGGTCGAGGTGCTGAGGCTGGTCGCGGAGGGCCAGTCCAACAAGGCGATCGGCGTGTCCATGGGCCTGTCCGCGCTCACGGTGAAGTCCCACCTGGCGCGGATCGCCCGCAAGCTGGGCACGGGTGACCGGGCCGGGATGGTGGCCGTCGCTCTGCGTACCGGAATCATTCACTGACTGTTAACCGAACGTAACAACACCCCGAGCCGCCCGCCGACGGAACGTTCCGTCGGCGGGCGCTTGCTGCACACAGATACCCTTTACACGTGACCGACGCCCGAGAGACCGCAACAGAAGCAGCACCGGCGCCGGTCCCGCTGCTGGACCCGCGCGAGGGAATCCCGCCGGTGACCGCCAGCCCGGAGGCTCTCGCCGACATCGTCGCGGCCTTTGCCACGGGCACCGGACCTGTCGCCGTCGACGCCGAGCGCGCATCCGGTTACCGCTACGGACAGCGGGCCTACCTGGTCCAGCTGCGCCGCACCGGAGCAGGGACCGCGCTGATCGACCCCGTGGGATGCCCCGACCTTTCCTCGCTGGGCGCCGCCCTGAACGGGACGGAATGGGTGCTGCACGCAGCCACCCAGGACCTGCCCTGCCTGGAGGAGACCGGCATGCGGCCGGCCCGCCTGTTCGACACCGAGCTGGCCGGCCGACTGGCCGGATTCGCCCGGGTCGGGCTCGGCGCGATGGTCGAGGGCGTCCTCGGCTACACCCTCGAGAAGGGCCACTCCGCCGTCGACTGGTCCACCCGCCCCCTCCCCGAGCCGTGGCTGCGCTACGCCACGCTCGACGTCGAGCTGCTGGTGGACCTGCGTGACGCGCTGGAGGAGGAACTGCGCACCCAGGGCAAGCTGGACTGGGCCCTCCAGGAGTTCGCCGCCATCGCCGCCGCCCCGCCGCCCGCCCCGCGGGTCGACCCCTGGCGCCGTACGTCGGGCATGCACAAGGTGCGCCGGCGCCGCCAGATCGCGGTCGTACGCGAGCTGTGGAACCTGCGCGACACCATCGCCCGGGAACGGGACGTCTCGCCGGGCCGCGTGCTCACCGATGCCGCCATCGTCGCGGCCGCGCTGGAGTTCCCGGCGAACGCGCACGCCCTCGCCGCGCTCCCCGGCTTCGGGCACCGCATGGGCCGGCGCCAGCTGGACCAGTGGCAGAGCGCGATCGACCGTGCCCGCGCCCTCCCCGAGCGCGAGCTCCCCCAGCCCGGCCCCGCGTACACCGGCCCACCGCCCCCGCGCGCCTGGGCCGACAAGGACCCGGCCGCCGCCGCCCGCCTCTCCGCGGCCCGCGCCGCCGTCTCCGCCCTCGCCGAGGAACTCAACCTCCCCCAGGAAAACCTCATCACCCCCGACACCGTCCGCCGCCTCTGCTGGGACCCGCCCTCCGACCCCTCCAGCGACGAGGTCGCCCGCGTCCTCACCGGCCTCGGCGCCCGCCCCTGGCAGGTCGAGCTGGTGACTCCGCTTCTCGCTGCCGCGCTGACCGTGCAGGCCCCTACGGGGTAAGCGGGCATTTTCAGCCCGTCGGGCAGGGGCGGGGTGGGGGACAAAGCCGCAGCAACCGCACCGCGCGTCGGCTTGAAGGGACGAACGGGGCGCGCCTACGCTCGCCGGGCATTCCCGGCAAGAAGGGCAGGCGGCCATGGCCACGCAGCGGCGGTTTCCCAGAACAGCGGCGGCGGCCGTGCTGGCAGCGGCCATGCTGGCGGCAGCACCGAGCGCAGCGCCGGAGGCGAAAGCGAAGGCGAAGGCACCCGCCGCGCACACGATCGCGTACGACGACTACTCGTACATGATCGACGGCAAGCGGCTGTACGTCTGGTCCGGGGAGTTCCACTACTGGCGGCTGCCGAGCCCCTCGGCCTGGCGGGACGTGCTGGAGAAGATGAAGGCGGGCGGCTTCAACGCCACGTCCATCTACTTCGACTGGGACTTCCACTCCTCCGCCCCCGGGGTGTACGACTTCACGGGGATCCGGGACGTCGACCGGCTGCTGGACATCGCGGCGGAGGTCGGCATCTACGTCATCGCCCGCCCGGGCCCGTACATCAACGCCGAGACGGACGGCGGCGGCTTCCCGGGCTGGCTGAGCACGCAGAAGGGCCGCGCCCGAAGCACCGCGCCGGACTATCTGGCGGCGGCCGACGAGTGGTTGTCGCGGATCGACCCGGTGATCGCGCGGCACCAGTTGACGGACGGCGGCGGGTCGGTGATCGCGTACCAGGTGGAGAACGAGCTCTACACGGACACGCCGGACGGCCACGCGTACATCCGGCACCTCGCGGCGAAGGCGAAGGCCGACGGGATCACGGTGCCGCTGGTCGGCAACCACAAGGGGATCTTCACCCGCGAGCTGGACATCGACGGATACGACCGCTATCCGCAGGAGTTCGACTGCCGGCACCCGGACGTGTGGAGCCCGCTGCCCGACATGGCGTTCGCGCACAAGAAGGGCGAGCCGCTCTACCTCCCCGAGTTCCAGGGCGGGGCCTTCGACCCGTGGGGCGGGCCGGGCTACGACAAGTGCCGGCAGCTGACGAACGGCGACTTCGAGAAGGCGGCGTACGAGAACAACATGGCGTCGGGCTCGACCATGCAGAACTTCTACATGGTCTACGGCGGCACCTCCTGGGGCTATCTGGCCTCGCCGGGGTCGGTCTACAGCTCGTACGACTACGGCGCGCCGATCAGCGAGGACCGGCAGCTCACCGAGAAGTACCTGGTCGACAAGCGGCTCGGCTACATGGTGCAGGCCGTCGCGCCGCTGACGAAGACCGATCCGGTGGGCGACGCGACGGCGGCCGGGGGCGCGGTGCTCACGCGCACGCGCCGCAATCCGGACACCGGGACGGTCTTCACGGTCGTCCGGCACAAGGACGTCAACGACAAGTCGACCGACAACGCGCGGATCGCGCTGGGCGGGCACCGCGACATCCCGGTGGTCGTCGCGGGCCGGGACTCCAAGCTGCTGGTCGCGGACTACACGATGGACCACCAGCGGCTGGAGTACTCCACGTCGGAGATCATGACGCACGGCGTCTTCGGCGAGGGCGGCGACGGCGGCCACGAGGACGTCGCCCTGCTGTACGGCCGCCGTGGGCAGGCTGGGCGGACGGTGCTGCGGTATGCGGCGCGGCCCAGGGTGACCGTGCTGTCGGGGACCGTACGGCAGGCCTGGGACGCGGGCAGCGGCGACCTGCGGCTGGACTACACGCACCGCGGCCTCACCCAGGTGCTGGTCGAGCCGCCGGGCGGTACGCCCCTGCGACTGCTCCTCGCCGACGACGCGACCGCCGACACCTTCTGGCGGCAGGACACGGCGCGGGGTCCGGTCCTGGTGCGCGGGCCCGAGCTGGTGCGCACGGCGTCGTACGCGGGCGGGGAGCTGAGCCTCACCGGTGACACGGACCGGACGACGCCGGTCCAGGTCTTCGACGGCGGCCGGGCCTCGTCCCTGACCTGGAACGGCCGCCCGGTCCGGGACGGCCGGCTGCCGGGGCCGCGCCCGGTGACCCTGCCCCGGCTCACGGGATGGCGCTTCAGCCGCGAGACCCCGGAGGCCCGGCCCGGCTACGACGACTCGGGCTGGCGGACCGCCGACCCCGCCGCCCTGGCCGCCGACGACAACGGCTTCCACATCGGCTCGGTCTGGTACCGCGGCCACTTCACGGGCAGCGCCACGGGCGCACGGCTGACCGCCTCCACCGGCAAGGCCGGCGAGTGGCTGGTCTGGCTCAACGGCCGCTTCCTGGGCAGTACGCGGGACGCGTCCAAGGCCTTCCGCTTCCCCGCGGGCGCGGTCCGGCGCGGGCAGGACAACGTGCTCTCCGTGCTCACCGTCAACATGGGCCACGAGCAGGACTTCCGGGCCAACGACACTCACAAGAAGCCGCGCGGCCTCACCGCGGCCGCACTGCAGGGCTCGGCCCGCCGCATCGCCTGGCGCGTCCAGGGCGGCACGCTCGACCCCGTACGCGGCCCCCTCAACGCAGGCGGCCTCTACGGCGAGCGCCACGGCTACCACCTCCCGGCCCACGACGACCACGCCTGGGCCCCCGTCACCCTCCCCCGCACCGACCGCACCCCCGGCGTCTCCTGGTACCGCACCACGCTGCCGCTCGCGCTCCCCGCCGACCAGGACGTACCCCTCAGCCTCGTCATCGCGCGGGAGCGGTCCCGCCACTACCGCGCCCTGCTCTACGTCAACGGCTGGATGGTCGGCATCTACGTCAGCGACCTCGGCCCCCAGCAGGCCTTCCCCATCCCGGAAGGCGTGCTGCGCACGGACGGCCGCAACTCAATCGCCGTGGCGGTGGTGAACGCCGACGCCCGCACCGGCGGCCTGGGCACGATCACCCTGCGCGCGACCGGCAACCACACAGTGCCCCCGGGCGCCTTCGGTGCGGGGTAGGCCGTGATCCGCCGCGTTGTGGGAGAACGTTCCGCTAGGCGGAACGGGCTGGCACACGCGGCCACCGGGCCGCGCCCGGCAACGAAACGCGCATGACCACGGACCAGCGCCGTCTGGGTCCGGCGCCGTCGCCGGGTGCGGGCCGGTTGGGCCAGCCCTCCCCCAACCTTCGGCCGGGGGGGGACCCCCACCTCGCTTCGCTCGCCTTGGGGGCACCTCCCAGCGTCTAGCTGGGGGAGGACGGCCTACCCCCAACCGGCCCGGGGGGGGCGAGGGGGCGGAGCCCCCGGGGACGGCGCGGGCACCCGGGGCGGAGCCCGGCGCACATGTGACGGCACACACCCCCGTGCCGGGCTGGGCACACTCGTTACCCGCGAGTAGCATGGAGGTGGCGACGCAGCCCGCAGGGATGGCGCGCGCCGGAGTGCCCCCGCATCTGGAGGAGAGCCAACGTGCCTCGTACCGCTAGGGATGTCGTCTTCGTCGACGGCGTCCGCACCCCGTTCGGCAAGGCGGGCCCGAAGGGCATCTATCACGAGACCCGCGCCGACGACCTGGTGATCAAGTCCATCCGGGAGCTGCTGCGGCGCAACCCCAGCCTCCCCCCGGAGCGCATCGACGAGGTCGCGGTGGCCGCGACGACGCAGATCGGCGACCAGGGCCTGACCCTGGGCCGTACGGCGGCGATCCTGGCCGGGCTGCCGAAGAGCGTTCCCGGGTTCTCCATCGACCGGATGTGCGCCGGTGCGCTGACCGCGGTGACGACGACGGCCGGCGGTATCGCCTTCGGCGCGTACGACGTGGTCGTGGCCGGCGGCGTGGAGCACATGGGCCGCCACCCGATGGGTGAGGGCGTGGACCCGAACCCGCGCTTCGTGTCGGAGAAGCTGGTCGACGACTCCGCGCTGTTCATGGGGATGACGGCGGAGAACCTGCACGACAGGTTCCCGCACATCACCAAGCAGCGCGCGGACGAGTACGCGGTCCGGTCGCAGGAGAAGGCCGCCAAGGCGTACGCCAACGGCAAGATCCAGCAGGACCTGGTGCCGATCTCGGTGCGCCGGAGCAACCCCGAGGCCGGCGAGACCGGTTGGGGCCTGGCGACCACGGACGAGCCGATGCGCCCGGGGACCACCCTGGAGAGCCTGGCCGCCCTCAAGACCCCGTTCCGCGCGCACGGCCGTGTGACGGCGGGCAACGCGGCGGGCCTGAACGACGGTGCCACCGCCTCCCTGCTCGCCGCCGAGGACGTGGCGCAGGAGCTCGGGCTGCCGATCAAGGCCCGTCTGGTCTCGTACGCCTTCGCGGGCGTCGAGCCCGAGGTCATGGGTGTCGGCCCGATCCCGGCGACCGAGAAGGCCCTGGCCAAGGCCGGCCTGTCGATCGGCGACATCGGCCTGTTCGAGGTCAACGAGGCGTTCGCCGTGCAGGTGCTGTCCTTCCTGGACCACTACGGCATCGCCGACGACGACGAGCGCGTCAACCAGTACGGCGGCGCGATCGCGTTCGGCCACCCCCTGGCCTCCTCCGGCGTGCGTCTGATCACGCAGCTGGCCAGCCAGTTCGCGGAGCAGCCGCACGTGCGCTACGGCCTGACGACGATGTGCGTCGGCTTCGGCATGGGCGGGACGATCATCTGGGAGAACCCGCACTTCGACGGAGGCAGCAAGTGAGCACCACGACCGCCGAGCTTCTCAAGGGAGCGGCCGAGCTGTTCCCCGACGAGGTCGTGACGCAGGCGCACGTGCGCCACATCGACCTCCCCGGCGCCGGGCGCTTCGCGCTCATCACGCTGGACAACGGCCTGGACCACACCAAGCCGACCACCTTCGGCCCGCAGTCGCTCGCCAACCTCGACAAGGCGATCGACCAGGTCGAGAAGGAGGCGGCCGAGGGCGCGATCACCGGCGTCGGCATCACCGGCAAGCCGTTCATCTTCGCGGTCGGCGCCGACCTCAAGGGCGTCGAGCTGCTGAAGAAGCACGAGGACGCGCTCGCCATCGGCAAGGGCGGCCACGAGGTCTTCAAGCGGCTGTCCGGCCTCGCGGTCCCGACGTTCGCGTACTACAACGGCGCGGCCATGGGCGGCGGCGTCGAGGTGGGTCTGCACTGCGCCTACCGCACGGTCTCCGCGGCGCTGCCGGCCTTCTCCCTCCCCGAGGTCTTCCTCGGTCTGGTGCCCGGCTGGGGCGGCTGCACGATCCTGCCGAACCTGATCGGCGCGGACCGCGCGGTCTCGGTCATCATCGAGAACTCGCTCAACCAGAACAAGCAGCTCAAGGGCGAGCAGGTCTACGACCTCGGCATCGCGGACGCGATCTTCGAGGGCGCCGACTTCCTGGAGCAGTCGCTGCTGTGGACCGCGGCCGTCCTCAAGGGCGAGCTCGAGATCGTACGGCCCGAGGTGGACCGCGGCGAGGCCTGGGACCAGGCCGTGGAGCGCGGGCGCTTCGTCGCCGACTCCAAGGTGCACGGCGCGGCCCCGGCGGCGTACCGGGCCCTGGACATCATCGCGGCGGCCAAGAACGGCGACCTGCAGCAGGGCTTCGACGCCGAGGACCAGGCCCTGGCGGACCTGATCATGGGCGGCGAGCTGCGCAGCGGCATCTACGCCTTCAACCTGGTCCAGAGGCGCGGCAAGCGCCCGGCCGGGGCGCCGGACAAGAACCTGGCCCGTCCGGTCAGCAAGGTGGGTGTGGTCGGCGCCGGTCTGATGGCGTCGCAGCTCGCGCTGCTGTTCGCGCGCCGCCTCGAAGTGCCGGTGGTGCTCACCGACATCGACCAGGAGCGCGTCGACAAGGGCGTGGGCTACGTCCACGGCGAGATCGACAAGCTGCTGCTGAAGGGCCGCGTCAACCAGGACAAGGCGAACCGCCTCAAGGCCCTGGTGTCCGGCTCGCTCGACAAGGCCGAGGCCTTCGGTGACGCGGACTTCGTCATCGAGGCGGTCTTCGAGGAGATCGGCGTCAAGCAGCAGGTCTTCGCCGAGGTCGAGGCGGTCGTCTCCCCGACGGCGATCCTGGCGACCAACACCTCGTCGCTGTCGGTCTCGGAGATGGCCTCGAAGCTGGAGCACCCGGAGCGGGTCGTCGGCTTCCACTTCTTCAACCCGGTGGCGATCCTCCCGCTGCTGGAGATCGTGCGTGGCGAGCAGACCGATGACGCGTCGCTGGCCACGGCCTTCGCGGTCGCCAAGAAGCTGAAGAAGACCGCGGTCCTGGTGAAGGACGCCCCGGCGTTCGTCGTCAACCGCATCCTGACCCGCTTCATGGGCGAGATCCAGAACGTCATCGACGAGGGCACCCCGGTCGCCGTCGCCGAGAAGGCCGTCGAGCCGCTCGGTCTGCCGATGTCGCCGCTGGTGCTGCTGGAGCTGGTCGGCCCGGCGATCGGCCTGCACGTCTCGGAGACCCTCAACCGGTCCTTCCCGGACCGCTTCACGGTCTCGCCGAACCTGGCCGCCGTGGTCAAGGCCGGCAAGCGCGGCTTCTACGTCTACGACTCCGGCAAGCCGGAGCTGGACCCCGAGGTCGCCGCGCTGCTCGTCCAGGGCGACAGCGTCCTGTCGGCGGAGCAGGTGCGCGCCCGCGTCCTGGACGCCGTGGCGCAGGAGATCGGCCTGATGCTGGAGGAGGGCGTGGTCGCGGAGGCGCAGGACATCGACCTGTGCCTGATCACCGGCGCCGGCTGGCCGTTCCACCTGGGCGGTATCACCCCCTACCTGGACCGTGAGGGCGTCTCGGAGCGGGTGAACGGCAAGCCGTTCCTGGCCCCGGGTGTCGCGAGCGTGCCCGCGTAACAGGGTTCTTCGGAGCGCCGGTCGTACGGCCCGTCAGGGCGCGTACGGCCGGCGCTCCGGCTTTTGCCGGCAGGTCAGGCGGCCCCGGGCCTGCGCGGTGCCTCGGCGGCCGGGCCGCGGGCCGTGTAGAAGGCCACGGTCAAGTCCTTGACCAGGGCTTTTCGTTCGTAGTCGTCGAGCTGGACCAGGCCCCGGTCGGTGAGGCCGCGGACGGTCTCGGTGACGGCGGCCAGCACGTCGTCCAGGACCGCGCGGCGGTGTCTGGCGTCCAGGGCGGCGAGCTGGGAGCGGTGCATGGCGGCGGCGACTGCGGGGGCGTAGTCGAGGCGGACCGGGCGGGCCGAGAAGACCTCGACGCCGACCGGGCGCATCTCGGCGGCGAGCAGCGCGGTGAGCTGGTCGCCGACGTGGTCGGAGTCGCGCAGCGTCGGGCCGGGTCCCCGGAAGTCGTCGGCGGGCAACCGGGACAGGATGCGGCAGACGGCGGCCTCGACCTGCTCGCGCAGATAGCGGACGTGGTCGTCGACGGCGAAGGAGGCGCGGGCGGTGTCGCGGACCCGCCAGACCAGCAGCACGGTGGCGTGCAGCGGTGCGCCGGAGGCATCGGTGGCCTCGATGGGGCTGCTGCGCCAGTGCCGCAGGCTGACGTCGGTGCGGCGGCGGGCCAGCAGCGGGCTGATCCACAGCAGTCCGGTGCGGCGGACCGTGCCCCGGTAGGCGCCGTGCCGGGTGAGCACCCATACGGAGCCGGGGCGGCCCCGGGCGAGCCCACCGGCGGCGAAGGCGGCCAGGGCGGCGAGCAGTGCGACGGCGCCCCACAGGCCGGTGACCGTGATCCGGCCGCTGTCGGGGGCCGCCGGGAGCGCGGCGTGCCCCGCGAGGCGGACCGGGAGGGTGCCCGTCCGCCACAGCAGCCAGCCCGCGGTGCCGGCGGCCGCCAGGACGGTCAGGACGGCGACCCAGCCGGGCAGGGGGCGGCCGGGGTGTTCGGTGAGGTCGGAGGTGACGGTGGTCGCGGGGGACGTGGTGGTCGCGGGGGCTTGCGTGGCCGCGTATCCGGCCTGGGCCTGGGCTGCGTGGGTCGTCACGAGAAGAGTCGCCTCCATGTCTCGGGTCCGGGATAGCCGTCCGCCTCGGTGCCGGACCAGCCCTGGGTGCGCTGGAAGGCCTCGACCGCCCGCCTGGCGGCCTCGCTCCAGTCGGGGCCGGGCCCCGTGGGGTAGTGCGCGCCGAAGCCCTTGGCGGCCAGCTGCCGCCCGAGCCTGAGCACGTCCTCGTTGGCCTGGCCGGGCCGGAAGCGCGCGGCCCCGGGATAGGGCGGGCCCGGGGTGCCGCCGCGGGTGGCCGGGGCCGCGATGTCGGTGCCCTCGCCCCGTACGAGGTAGCGCCAGGTGGTCGGACCCGGGAGGCCGTCCGCGTCGTCGCCCGACCAGCCCTGGGCGTGCTGGAAGGCGGCGGTGGCCCGGCGGTCCGCGGCCGACCACTTCGGGCCCGGGCCGACCCGGTAGTACGGGGTCGCGCCGCGCCCGGCCAGCATCCGGCCGAGCCGGGTGACGTACGCGTTCTGCGCGCCGGGGCCGAAGGATCCGGTCCCGGGGTAGGCGTCGTCGGGGGCGGGCCGGCGGATGTACCTGTAGCGGTACGGGACGTAGTCCGAGGAGTGCGACCAGTAGGCGAAGGGCGTGGTCCTGATCCGGGCGTGCGGCTTGGCCTGTTCGTAGGCGATGTACTCCTCGTGCTCGGCGTCGGCCCAGCCGCCGAAGATGGTGACGTGCGAACCGGTCTGCGGCTCCTCGTGGTTGTGGAACAGCAGGATGTCGCCGGGCATCAGCTGGTCCACGCGGATCCGCTCCGCGTAGTCCGTCAGGCTGCCGGTCCACGCGCTGCTGCCCAGGCCCCAGGCCATCGACACGAAGCCGGAGCAGTCCTGGCGGTATCCGTCCCGCCAGTACGCGTCCATGTCGTACGGCACCGCCGCGTCGACCCAGCTCCGCGCCCGCTCCAGGATCTGATCGCGCGTCAGGCGCAGCGGGGTCGTGGTGGCCGGGGTCGTCACGGCGACGGCGGCCGGCACCGGTGCGACGAGGGCGGCGGTACCGGCGGCGGCCGCGACGACCACCAGGGCCCGGGAGGCGGCCGGCGCCAGTCGGCAACCGCCGTAGCCGCGCGCCGTGGAGGCGGCGAGCCGCTGCCGGGCGCACTCCTCGCAGACGCAGCCGGACAGGGGTTCGACCTCGTCGAACACCGGTGTGGACATGGGCACCACCACTCCTCCGCTCCGGCGCGAAAAGGACGCCGTATGCCTTCAATACCCCATTTCTCCTGAAAGTTGACGAAAGGAGAAATTCATCAGAAAGGCATACCGGAGGATTCCCGGGTGGTGAGCGCGGGTGAGGTCAGCTCACCCCGTGGTGATGGTCGTGGTGGTCGTGGTCGCCGCCTCGGCGTTCGCCACGGCCTGCTTCACCTGCGCGCGCAGCTTGGCCGGGGTCGGGTCGGCCAGCGTCGCGCCGTTGATCTGCAGTACCGGGGCCGCGGTGAAGCCGGCCGCCGTGAACGCCTCCTGGGACTTGCGGACCCAGCCGTCGTGGTCACGGCCCTGCACACAGGGCACGAACTTCGCCGCGTCGATCTTCTTGGCCTTCTTGGCGAGGTCCTTCAGCAGGTTCTGCCTGTCCAGACCGTCGACCTGAGGGTCCGCCGGCTGGGCCGCCCACACCTGGGCCACGTACTCCTCGAACCTGCCCTGGTCCTGGGCGCAGGCCGCCGCGTTCGCCGCCGCGAGGGCGCCGCGGCCGCCGTTCGCGGTGTCGGACTGGGTGACGAGGTGGTAGTCGATCTCCACCTGGCCGGTGGCCAGCAGCTTCTGGAAGACCGTCGCGTACTGCGCCGCGAAGGCCTTGGACGCCGGGCTCCGCAGGTCCTCGTACACCGTGAGCGCCACCGGGACCGTCGGCTTCACCGGCAGCCCGAGCTGGTCCGTGGCCACCGCGCCGGTCGGGACCTTGACCGTGCTCTCCTTCTTCCCGCGCACATGCGCACCGATCACCGCGGACCCGCCGAAGACGACCGCGAGCGCCACGACCGTCCCCACGTAGGGCCGCCACCGGCCGCCGCGCCGCTTGGCCGCCTTCGGCGCGTTGGACTTCGTCATGAGCCGTCACCTCGATCAACACCGTGCGTCCGTACGGCGCCCTTTGTACCACCGCGAGCGAACGGCCGCCGTGGCAGGGTGGCCCCTGTGGACACGGATACCGATACGCATTCCCGGCCCCTGGTCATCGTGGACGCCGCCAACACGGTGGGCTCCGTCCCCGACGGCTGGTGGCGCGACCGGCGCGGGGCCACCGAGCGGCTGCGCGACGCCCTCGCCCCGCTGGCCGAGCAAGGCCTGCCCGACGCCCCCGGCGTGCCCGACTGGGCCACCACTCCCCCGCTGGACCTCGTCCTCGTCGTCGAGGGCGCTGCGCGCGGCGTCGACCCGGTCCCCGGCGTCCGCATCGCCGCCGCCCCCGGCAGCGGCGACGACCTCATCACCGACCTCGCCGCCTCCGCCGCCGGCCGTCCCTGCCTCGTCATCACCGCCGACCGCGAACTCCGCCGCCGCGTCGCCGCCCACGGCGCCGCCGCAGCCGGCCCCAAGGTGGTCCGCCCCTAGCGGGTTGGGGGTAGGCCGCTCGCCCTGGCCCGGAGGGGCGCGGCAGTCCTAACGGTCCACCCTGGCGTAAAGCACCGCACCGTCCACCGTGGCGACAGCCTCGTAGTGGTCGGCGAGCAGCGCCGCAAGGGTGGGGATGTGGGAGGGGCCGTACGGCGCGCCGCGGGAGTCGTCGACGATGAGGTCGGCGGGGTGGAGGGCGAGGTCGCGGCGGAAGTGGCGCCAGGCGCCGGCGACGGCGTACTGCTCGCCGACACGGGCGCCGCCGCGGCCGCCGCTGAAGTTGGTGAGGAAGCCGGCGGTGAGGAAGCGGGTGGCGGGGGTGCGGCGGGCCAGCCAGTAGTGCTCGGGGTGCATGCCCCAGACCAGCAGGGTGGCGTTGGCGGAGGTGTGGTCCTGTACGGCGGCAGCCACCGTGTGCGCATGGTCCAGCTCGGTGCGCGGCACCGTGAAGCCCCAGGTCAGGAAGACCCCGGCGGCCAGCGCCGTCCAGATCGCGGCGGCCTTCCACCAGCGCGGCAGCTCCCGGAGCGCGGCGACCCCGAGCAGCACCAGCGGCGGCATGAGCTGAAGGTAGTAGTGGCCGTAGAACTGGAAGCCGACCACCACCGCGACGACGGACGCCGCGAGCCACAGCCACAGGTCGGCGTCCGCGAACCGGCGCCTCCGCACCGCCAGGTACGCCGCCGGGAGCACCAGCCCGGCACCGGCGCCCACCAGGATGCCCGCATTGCCCACGGCGCGCTCCAGCGCGAGCAGCCAGGCGCCCGAGGCCGAGGCGTACGTACCCGAGCCGGTGAGCGTCCAGAAGACGAACCGCCGTGCCCCGACCGCCAGCGCGACGACCGCGACCGGCACCCCGACCCCGGCGGCGAGCCGCGCCCACGCCCAGGCCCAGGCGGTACGGGCCGGGCCGGCGCTGTCGCCCGGCGCGGCGGACAACAGGTCGGACGCCGGCCGGATACCTGGGATGCCTGCCCGGAGAAGCCGCAGGGGCGGCAGGACGGCCTCGCCGGCCGTGGCGGGCAGCGCCGAGCCGACCGCCACCCCGTCCACGAGCGGTGTCCGGGACCGTACGAGCGCCGGTTTCCCGTCGCGCGCCGCACGCCACAGCATCCAGGCCACCGGCAGCAGCACGGCCGCCCCCGTCTGCTTGGTCAGCAGGGCGCCCGCACAGGCGAGCCCGGCCCAGCCCCACCGCGAACGCTCCGCGCACCACACGGCCGCGACGGTCCAGGGCAGGGTGAAGACCTCGAAGTTGGCGGCCTGGGTGTCCTCGGGCGCGAGGCCGATCGACAGCAGCAGGTAGCCGAGGCCCGCGGCGGCGCCCCAGCGGTCGCCCCAGCGGCGCCGGGCCAGCGAGACCAGCAGCGCGGCCGTCACCACGTGCGCCAGCACGGCCAGCACCCGCACCGGCCACAGCGAGCCGTCGCCGAAGACCGCGAAGGCGCCCTCGTACAGCCAGGGAAGCAGCGGCGGCTTGCGGTCGACGACCGTGCCGTAGAGCGAGCCGCCGGCGGCCAGCATGCGGGCCTGGGTGGCGAGGAAGCCCTCGTCCGGGTTCCAGACGGACCGTATGAAGGACGGCAGGTGCACCACCGCGGCGCACACCACGAGCGCCGGCCCGACCCGCAGCCAGAACGCGGGGGTCGGACGGCGGCTCGGCACGCGCCTCAACCTACCCGGACCGCGCGGCACCGTGAACCTCGGCCCTGACCTCAGCCCTGCCCGGCGTCCTGCCGTCGCATCCGGCTGTGCCCGTGCCCGTAGGCGAAGTAGATGACGAAGCCGACCACCATCCACAGGCCGAACCGCACCCAGGTCTCGGTCGGCAGATTGAGCATCAGCCACAGCGAGGCCATGACGGACAGCGCGGGCACCCATGGCACCAGGGGCGTACGGAAGGAGCGCGGCAGGTCGGGGCGGCTGCGGCGGAGCATGACGACACCGACGGCGACGACGATGAAGGCGAAGAGCGTTCCGATGTTCACCAGGTCGGCCAGTTCCGAGATGCTGGTGAAGCCCGCGATGATCGCCACGATGCCGCCGAGCAGCATCGTCGAGCGGTAGGGGGTCCCGAAGCGGGGGTGCACCCGGGAGAAGAAGCGCGGCAGCAGCCCGTCGCGGCTCATGGCGAAGAACACCCGGGTCTGGCCCAGCAGCAGAATCATGCAGACGGTGGTGAGTCCGATGGCCGCGCCGAAGCTGATCAGGCCTGCCCAGAAGGGGTGCCCGGTGGCCTTGAAGGCGTCGGCGAGCGGGGCCTGGATCGACAGGCGGCTGTACTTCTCCATGCCGGTGACGACCACGGACACGGCCACGTACAGCACCGTGCAGATCGCCAGCGAGCCGAGAATGCCGCGCGGGACGTCCCGCTGCGGATTCCTGGTCTCCTCGGCGGCGGTCGCCACGATGTCGAAGCCGATGTACGCGAAGAAGACGACTGCGGCGGCGGTGAAGATGCCCATCACACCGAAGTTGGTCGGTGTGTAGCCGAAGATCACCTGGATCAGCGGCGCCTTGAGATTCGACCCGCCGCCCGCGCTGGGGACGGCGGGTGGGATGAAGGGCGAGTAGTTGCTCGAGGTGATGAAGAAGGTACCGACGACGATGACGACGAGCACCACGGCCACCTTGATCGCCACGATGACCGAGGTGACGCGGGCGGACAGCTTCGCCCCGCCGATCAGGATCGCGGTCAGCACCACGACCAGCAGAAAGGCGAGCAGGTCGAAGTGGGTCTCGGTGCTGGTGCTGCCGGCCAGTCCGGTCGGCAGATGCCAGTCGGCGTTGTCCATCAGCGAGCGGATGTAGCCGGACCAGCCGACCGACACCACCGCGCAGCCGAGGGCGAGTTCGAGGATCAGATCCCAGCCGATGATCCAGGCGGGCAGCTCGCCGAGCGTGGCGAAGGAGAAGGTGTACGCGGATCCGGCCACCGGCACCGTGGAGGCGAACTCGGCGTAGCAGAGCGCGGCGAGCGCGCACACGATGCCGGAGACGACGAAGGCGATGGCGACGGCCGGCCCGGCGTTGTTCCTGGCGACCTGGCCGGTGAGGACGAAGATGCCGGTGCCGATGACGACGCCGACGCCGAAGACGGTGAGGTCGAGCGCGGACAGCGACTTCTTGAGCGCGTGCTCGGGCTCCTCGGTGTCCTGGATGGACTGCTCGACGGACTTGGTACGGAAGAAGCTGTGCCTGCCGTCTTCCGGGCTCTTGGGTGTTCTGACGTCCACCGGCGCACCTCCGCAGTTCGCCCCCGCATCACAGCACTCGTGAATGCGTGTCACCGGACTCGGCGCGCCTACACCTGTGCGAAGGGCCGGGTGGATCACCCGTAAAGGTTTTAGACCCCGGCCCGGATCAGTGTGGTTTGTCCCCCCCCCCCCCGGCGGGGCGGGCGCCTTACCCGCGGCGCGCCCGGGGT
>NZ_JBHYXC010000011.1:83746-197961 GCF_042751495.1 Streptomyces sp. NPDC059373
AAAACCCCACTCTGTTTTTTGGTCCCCCCGGCCGGCGCCCCCCCACCCGCGGGCCGTGGGGGGGGTTGAACCCCCTTAAACGTTCACCCCCCCGGCCCTGTAGCAGAGTGTTACTCCCCCGCCACCTGCGCGGGCTCGTCCTCGTACCGGCCGTCCAGCCGGGAGACGAGGCCGGTGACCTGCCGGGCGATGTCCGGGGCGGTCAGCCCGATCTCGGCCATGACCTCCTTGCGGGAGGCGTGGTCGAGGAACTGCTGCGGGATGCCGAAGTCGCGCAGGGGGACGTCCACGCCCGCGTCGCGCAGCGCCTGCGAGATCGCGGAGCCGACGCCGCCGGCGCGGCCGTTGTCCTCGACGGTGACGACCACCCGGTGGCGGGCGGCCAGACCCGGCAGTGCCTCGTCGACCGGCTTGACCCAGCGGGGGTCGACGACGGTGGTGGTGATGCCCTGGGCATCCAGCAGGCCGGCGATCTCCAGGCACATGGGCGCCAGCGCGCCGACCGAGACCAGCAGCACGTCGGGCCGCTCGGCGCCGGCCTCGCGCAGTACGTCCATGCCGCCGACCGTGCCGACCGCCTTGACGGCCGGGCCGACCGCGCCCTTGGAGTAGCGGACCACGGTGGGGGCGTCGTCGACCTGGACGGCCTCGCGGAGCTGGGCCCGTACCTGGTCGGCGTCGCGCGGGGCGGCGATCCGCAGGCCGGGGACGACCTGGAGGATCGACATGTCCCACATGCCGTTGTGCGAGGCGCCGTCGGTGCCGGTGACGCCGGCCCGGTCCAGGACGAAGGTCACGCCGCACTTGTGCAGGGCGACGTCCATCAGGACCTGGTCGAAGGCGCGGTTCAGGAAGGTCGCGTAGACCGCGACGACCGGGTGCAGCCCGCCGGTGGCCAGGCCGGCCGCCGAGGTGGCGGCGTGCTGCTCGGCGATGCCGACGTCGTAGACCCGGTTCGGGAAGGCCTTGGCGAACTTGTCCAGGCCGACCGGCTGGAGCATCGCGGCGGTGATCGCCACGATGTCCTTGCGCTCCTTGCCGAGCTTGACCATCTCCTCGCCGAAGACCGAGGTCCAGTCGGCGCCGCCGGCCGAGATCGGCAGACCGGTGTCGGGGTGGATCGGGCCGATGCCGTGGAAGCGGTCGGCCTCGTCCTGCTCGGCCGGGCTGTAGCCGCGGCCCTTCTCGGTGAGGCAGTGCACTATCACCGGGCCGCCGAAGCGCTTGGCCCGGGTGAGCGCGGACTCCAGGGCCTCGATGTCGTGGCCGTCGATCGGGCCGACGTACTTCAGGCCGAGGTCCTCGAACATGCCCTGGGGGGCGATGAAGTCCTTCAGGCCCTTCTTGGCGCCGTGCAGCGTCTCGTACAGCGGCTTACCGATGAGCGGGGTGCGCTCCAGCAGGTCCTTCGTACGGGTGAGGAACTGCTCGTAGCCGTCGGTGGTGCGCAGCGTGGCCAGGTGGTCGGCGAGGCCGCCGATGGTGGGCGCGTACGAGCGCTCGTTGTCGTTGACGACGATGACGAGCGGGCGGTCCTTGGCGGCGGCGATGTTGTTGAGCGCCTCCCAGGCCATGCCGCCGGTGAGGGCTCCGTCACCGATGACGGCGACGACGTGGTCGCGCCTGCCGAGCAGCTGGTTGGCCTTGGCGAGGCCGTCGGCCCAGCCGAGGACGGTGGAGGCGTGGCTGTTCTCGATGACGTCGTGCTCGGACTCGGCGCGGGAGGGATAGCCGGACAGACCGCCCTTGCCCTTGAGCCGGGAGAAGTCCTGACGGCCGGTGAGCAGCTTGTGCACATAGCTCTGGTGCCCTGTGTCGAAGAGCACCTTGTCCTGTGGCGAGTCGAAGACCCGGTGCATGGCGATGGTGAGCTCGACCACGCCGAGGTTGGGGCCCAGGTGGCCACCGGTCTTGGAGACCGCGTCGACGAGGAAGGTACGGATCTCGCCCGCCAGCTCCACCAGCTGCTCCTGGCTGAGCCGGTCGAGGTCGCGCGGTCCCTTGATGCGGGTCAGCAGCGCCACCCGTGCCTCCTTCTTGCTGTCGCTTACCGGTTTCCCGAATTGCCGAGTCTATGTGGTGGCCTTTCGGCCCCCGCACACACCTGTGCCCGGCACCGGGAACGATCATCCTGGTGCCGGGCACATGGCGCTACCGCTGGCGTGTTACACCCGGGTGGTCACGCCCGTCCGGAGGCCTTCTGGCTCTTGCGCGACACCGAGTCGATGACCACGGCGCCGAGGAGCACCGCGCCGGTGATCATGTACTGGATGGACGTGTTCATGTTGAGCAGGTCCAGGCCGGTCTGGATGGACTGGATGACCAGCATGCCCAGCAGGGCGGACCAGACGTTGCCCCGGCCGCCGAAGAGGCTGGTGCCACCGATGACGGCGGCCGCGATGGCCAGCATCAGGGTGTTGCCGCCACCGGCGTTCAGGGTCGCGGTCTGGGTCTGCCCGGCGAAGAACATGCCGCCGATCGCCGCGAAGCCACCGGAGATGGCGAACACGGTGATACGGACCATGGGCACGTTGATACCGGCCCTGCGGGCGGCCTCGATGCCACCGCCGACCGCGAAGACCTTACGGCCGTACGTGGTACGCCGCAGCACGAAGTCCACGATCACCAGCGCCGCGAGGAAGATCACCAGGGAGTTGGTCACACCGGCGGCCTGGTTCAGCACGTACGCCGAGACGAAGGCCGCCACGGCGAGCGCGCCGACCCGCAGGGCGATCTCGCTGGTGGGCCGGAAGGGCACACCGGCCGCGCGCCGGCGGCGCTGGTCCATGAGCGAGCCCACGAGCATGGACAGGACACCGAGGCCGGCCAGCAGATAGGCGCCGATGACGGCCTGGTCCAGGAAGAAGGAGTTCTGGCTCAGCAGGTGCGACGGGCCCGCGTCCGGGACGTTGATCGTCCCGTTCGAGCCGAGCAGCCACAGCATCAGGCCGTTCCAGCCGAGGAAGCCCGCCAGGGTGACGACGAAGGCCGGTACGCCGATTCTGGCGAAGAACCAGCCCTGCAACGCGCCGATCAGGGCACCGATCACGATGGTGACGATCAGGGCCAGCCAGGCGTTCACGCCGTGGTTGACCACGAAGACGGCGAAGAGGGCGGACGCCAGTCCGCTGAGGGAGCCGACCGACAGGTCGATCTCACCGAGCAGCAGCACGAACACCAGGCCGATGGCGAGCATGCCGGTGGCCGACAGGAAGTAGCTGATGTTGGAGAGGTTGTCCGCGCTGAGGAACCGGGAGTTCTGGGTCTGGAAGATGGTCCAGATGACGATCAGGCCGACGAAGACCGGCAGCGAGCCCAGCTCGCCGCCCTTCACCTTGCGCTTGAACTCGGTGAAGTAGCCCTTCAGGCCCTCTTCGCGGATCAGCAGTCGCGGGTCGACGACGGACACCGGCGCTGCCGTGGGGTCGTCGGCCGGGGCCACGGTGTTCTGGTTCTCCAGCGCCGGGTCCGGCTTCACGGTCTTGGACGTGTCGCTCACTTTGACGCCTCCGTGGTGCGACGCCCCGCACGACGGGTCACGGCGTTGTCCGTGGCACCGGTGATCGCGGCGATGATCTCTTCGTGGCTGGTGTCCTTCACCGGGAAGGAGCCGTTGTTCTTGCCCAGGCGCAGCACGTGGACGGTGTCGGCGACCGCCTTGACGTCGGCCATGTTGTGGCTGATGAGGATGACGCCGAGGTCGCGCTCACGCAGCCGCTCGACCAGGTCGAGGACCTGGGCGGTCTGCTCGACGCCGAGGGCGGCGGTGGGCTCGTCGAGAATGACGACCTTGGGGTCACCGATCAGGGCACGGGCGATGGCGACGACCTGACGCTGGCCACCGGAGAGGCTGGCGATCGGGATGCGTACGCTCGGGATGCGGATGGAGAGCGTGCTCAGCAGCTCGCGGGAGTTCTTCTCCATGGTCACCTCGTCGATGACGCCGCGGTGAAGCAGCTCGCGTCCGAGGTAGAGGTTGCCGACCACGTCGAGGTTGTCGCACAGGGCGAGGTCCTGGTAGACGGTGGCGACGCCGAGTCCCTTGGCGTCATGCGGCTTGTTGATGCTGACCGGCCGGCCCTCCCACTCGATGACTCCCTCATCGATGGGGTGCACCCCGGCGATCGTCTTGACCAGGGTGGACTTTCCGGCGCCGTTGTCGCCGACCAGGGCGACTACTTCTCCGGCGTGGACCTCCAGTTCGACATCGGTGAGCGCCTGCACCGCACCGAATCGCTTGGAGACTCCGCGCAACGCCAGCACGGGCGTAGCGGACACGTGAACCATCTCCTTCGCCGCCTGACCGGCGGGGATGCCGCGCTTGAGAACAGGCGCGGAGGGTTGTGCGCAAGGCACAGGTTTACAAGACGAACATGCGCGTGGCCGGTGCCCATTGGCAACGGCTACGTCTACTGCGTTTGCAAGGGGTCTGTCCGGACGCCCGCCCCGCAGCGGGGTGTGGAGGTGGGGCGGGCGCCGGACAGGCTTTGCGTGCCGCAGGGCGGCAGTTACTTCAGACCGGCGGCCGCGCAGGCCTTGGCGTAGGCGGCGGTGCAGATCTCGGGGACGGTCCAGAGCTTGTCCTTGACCACCGTGTCCGCGATGTTGGCCTTGGTGACCGACACCGGGGTCAGCAGCGCAGAGGGGACCTTGTCGCCGGAGCCGCTGGTCAGAGTCGTGGTGGTCAGCGACGAGTTGCTCTTGCCGTTGAGCAGGTTGACCGCGAGCTCGGCAGCCGTGTCGGCCTCCGGCTTGTAGGCCTTGTAGACGGTGCTGGACTGGGTGCCGGCGACGATCCGCTGGATACCCGCGAGCTCCGCGTCCTGGCCGGTCAGCGGGATGCCGCTGATGCCGGCGCCCTTGAGGGCGGTGGCGATACCGCCGGCCATGCCGTCGTTGGCGGAGTAGACGCCCGCGATGTTCTTGGCGCCGAGCTGGGTGATGGCGGCCGACATCTTCTGGGCCGCGATGGTGTCCTTCCACAGGCCGGACTGCTCGTAGGCGATGTTGACCTTGCCGTCGAGGGCCTTGTGGGCGCCTGCCTTGAACTGCGCGGCGTTCGGGTCGGCGCTGTCACCGTCGATCATGACGATCTTCGACTTCGTGGTGGCCTTGGAGCCCAGCGCGGTGAGCAGGGCCTGACCCTGGAGCTCGCCGACCTTGACGTTGTCGAAGGAGACGTACGCGGAGACCGGGCCCTGGGCGAGGCGGTCGTACGCGACGACCTTGATGCCCTTGTTGACCGCGGACTGGATGGAGGACTTGATCGCGGCAGAGTCCTGGGCGCTGATCACGATGACCTTGACGCCCTTGGTGATCATGGTGCTGACCTGCTGGGCCTGCTTGGCCGCATCGGCGCCGGCATTCGCGTACTGGACCGTGCAGTCGGAGCAGAGGGCCGCGACCTTGGCCTCGAAGTACGGCTTGTCGAACTTCTCGTACCGGGCCGTGACGCTGTCGGGAAGCAGCAGGCCGATGCTCTTGTTCGAGCTGCTGCTGCTGTTGTCCGAGCTGCTGCCGGCCTTGCCGCAGGCGGCCACCGAAAGGGCCATCGAAACCGCGGCGGTGCCGATCACAACGCGACGCATCATTGCGTTCATCTGGGGTTGCCTCCCTGACAGGGCCGCAACGCTGCGGCCGAGGTGAACGTGAGTCAACTCGGCCGCAGCTTTGTCGTCAAGAAGTAAATCCTTAACGAGATGGCAACGGTGCGTTTCGTTATCTAGATGAACGCAGCGTCACCCTGTGAATGCCGGGGCGACTGCGGGGACAGTACCATCCAAAAGGTGTGAATCGCCCACCTCGCTCAGGGCCAATGCGAGCGCGCCGAGCACCTCCGCCCGGGCCCCCAGGGAGCCCGGGACGATCGAGAGTTGGCGGGCGGCGCTGGGGATGGCGTAACGCGCCACGGACTCCCGGATCGGCGAAAGCACCAGCTCACCGGCCTCCGCGAGGTCGCCACCGAGGACGATGCGGCTGGGGTTGAGCAGATTGCAGAGGCTGGCGACACCCATGCCGATGTGCCGGCCGACGTCGGCGATGACCCGGCGGCAGCCCGGATCGCCGTCGCGGGCCAGCTGAACCATGCGAGGCATGGTGAGATCGGGGCCGTGACTGCCGCGCAGCAACTCCAGCACGTAGCGGGCGGCGGTGAAGGTCTCCAGGCAGCCCCGGTTGCCGCAACGGCAGACCGGACCGGCCTCGTCCAGGGTGATGTGGCCGATCTCGCCGGCCGTGCCGCCGGGGCCGCGGTAGATCCGGCCGTCTATCACCAGCCCCGCGCCGACACCGCTGGCGACCTTGATGTACGCCAGGTCCTTGACCCCCCGGCCGCCGCCCCAGACCAGCTCGCCCAGGGCCCCGAGATTGGCGTCGTTGTCCACCTGGACCGGCATCCGCAGGCGTTCCGCGAGCTCCTGGCGCGGGTTGATGCCGCTCCAGCCCGGCAGGATCGCTGTCGACCCGAGGGCGCCGGTCTCCACGTCGATAGGGCCGGGGACGCCGAGGCCGACGCCCAGCACCTTGCCGGGTCCGACGCCGGTGGCCTCGATCAGCTGGCCGACGAGCTCTTCCGCCCGGTCAAAGCCTTGTGAGGCCGAGGCGTCCACGTCGATCGGCTCGGACTGCTCGGCCAGCACCTGGTGGGCCAGATTGCCGACCGCGACCCGCAGATGCGAGTGGCCGAAATCAACCCCCACCACGATCCCGGCGTCACCGGACAGCGCCACACTGCGGGCCCGGCGGCCACCGGAGGAGGTCGGTGTGACCTCGACCGTTCCGTTGTCCCGCAGCTCACGAACGATGTTGGAGACCGTGGCCGCCGACAGTCCGGTACTCCGGGCGATCTCCGCCTGGGTGAGCGAACCGGCCAGCCGTACGGCCCGGACCACCCTCTCCAGATTGGCCCGGTGCAGCGACGACTGCGATCCCGGAGTCTCCACGACCAACCACTCCTGCCGGTACATGGCGGCGGAGTCGCACCGATGAGACCCCGTCGTCTACAACATGTGAACCCTAAGCTGAGCGTTTGGGCTTGTGTTCCGTCAAGGGGCAGAACCACACCGTTATCGGAATCGGCCGAAAACGCGCAGGCGGCCCCGTGGTGTCACAGGGCCGCCGGACAGGTGTACGTACGGTTATTACTTGAGGGCGCCGGCGGTCAGACCGGCCTGCACCTGCCTCTGGAACACTGCGTAGACCACGAGTACCGGAAGCATCGCGATCGACAGTCCGGCGAAGAGTCCGGACCAGTCGCCCTTGTACCCCTGCTGCACCGCGAGGTCGGCCAGGCCCTGGGTGAGGACCCACTGCTTGGTCTCGCCCTGGTTCAGCACCAGCGGCAGCAGGTACTGGTTCCACTGGCCCAGGATGTTGAAGATCCCGACGCTGATCAGGCCCGGCTTGGCCATCGGCAGCATCACCTGGAAGAAGGCCCGGCTGTGCGAGGCCCCGTCGATCAGCGCCGCCTCGGCCACCGAGGTCGGCAGGGTTCTGAAGAAGGCCGTCATGAAGAAGACGGTGAAGGGGAGCGAGTAGGCGATGTAGACCAGCACCAGCCCCGGGACCGTGTTGAGCAGCTGCATGTTCTTCAGGACGAAGAACAGCGGCACCAGCACCATGATCACCGGGAACGCCATGCCGCCGACGAAGAGGAAGTAGACGAAACGGTTGCCGGGGAACTCGAAGCGGGCCAGCACGTAGGCCGCCATCGAGCCGAGGACCATCGTGCCGACGGTCGAGAAGCCGACCACCACGAAGGTGTTGAGGAAGTACTGCCCGATGTTGGCCTTGGTCCAGGCGCGCGCCCAGTTCTCGAAGTGCAGGTGGGTCGGCAGCGACCACGGCGAGCCGAGGATCTGCGAGTCGGTCTTGAAGGAGCTCCACACCGCCCACAGCAGCGGCACGCCCACCATCAGCGCCCAGAGGACCAGGAAGCCGTGCGAGAAGACGTTCAGCACGCCGCCCTCGCTGGAGCGCCAGCGCCGCTTCGTACGCGTCGCCTGCCGCTGCCCGGCGTCCGCCTTCTCCACCCGTACGGTGTCCGTCGTCATCGCAGGCTCCCTAGAACTCGACCCGCTCGCGCCGCGAGAACCGCAGCGTGAGGACGGCGAACACCATCGTGACGATCAGCATCGCGATACCCATCGCAGCCGCGAGGCCGTATTGGCTGCTTTCCCGGAACGCTGTCTTCCACAGCAGCAGCGGCACCACCTGGGTGGCGTTGTCGGGGCCGCCGTTCTGCACGGACATGATCTGGACGTACGCGAAGGCGTCCATGCAGATGATGCCCATGTACACCCAGCCGGTCTGGACCGTGTCCCACAGCAGGGGGAGCGTGATCCGGAAGAAGGTCGCGCCCCGGGTCGCGCCGTCCAGCAGCGCGGCCTCGTAGATGTCGCTCGGGATGGAGGACATGCCGGCCGAGAAGAGCACCACGTAGAAGCCGACGCTGCACCACACCATGACGGCCATGATGCAGATGAGCGCCAGGTTCGGATCGCCGAGCCAGGACTGCTGGAGCGAGCCGAGTCCGACGGCTCCCAGGAGGGAGTTGAGGAGGCCGTCGTCCGGGTCGGGGTTGTAGATCTGCTGCCACAGGACGGCGACGATCGTGATCGACAGCACCTGCGGGAAGAAGTAGACGACCTTGTACAGGCCCGCGCCCCTGACGCCCGTGACGGCCGCCGCGCCCTTTCTGCGGCGGCCGCCCACATTGAGCATGAAGGCGAAGAACAGGCCCAGGCCCAGCGTCACGACCGGCACCACCAGGAGAATGATGACGTTGTGCCAGAGCGCCTGCCAGAACAGGTCGTTGTGCACCAGCTTGTCGTAGTTCTCCAGACCGATGAAGTTCATGTCGGGAGTGAGGCCGCTCCAGTCCGTCATCGAGATCTGGAACGCCTGGATGAACGGCGAGATCACGAAGACGGCGTACATCGCCAGTGGAGCTGCCAGGAACCCGATGATGAACCGGTACTTGCCGTGCCGCATCGCGCTGTCCCGTCAGGAGTGCTTGAACTTCTTGATCGACGAGTCCTTCTTGGTGGCGTCGGCGCCCTTCTGCGCACGCTTGATCCACTCGGCGGACGTGATCTTGCCGGTCAGCAGCTGCCCGGTCGCTCCGCCGATCGTTTCGTTGCTCAGCGTCGGATACCAGTCCGCCAGCCGGGGATTCACCACATTGGAGCCGGCCGCCTTCAGCGCGGCACTCGCCGAGGTCAGGCCCGGGGTCAGGGTCAGCCCCTCCTCGGCGCCGGCGTAGCAGGTCAGGGACTTCAGCGACTTGGTGAAGGCCTGGGCGTTCTTCTTGCTGAGCATGATGCGCAGCAGCTCCATGCCCCCCTCGGGGTTCTTGCCCTCCTTGGCGACGATGAAGGGCTCACCGGCGGCCGCGCGGACCGTACCGAAGGGGAGCTTGTCGCTGCTTCCGGTGCCGATGGTGGCGCCGACGCCCAGCTTGAAGTCGGCCGGCATGGTGGGGGCGGCCTCGTTCTCCACCCAGGAGCCGTTGGGGATGAAGGCGGCCTTGCCCTTGGTCCAGGCGGTCTGCGCCTGGATGTGGGTCATGCCCTCGGAGCCCTTGAGGAAGTAGCCCTTGGCGGCCAGCTCCTCGTAGTACGCGACCACCTGCTTGACCGCGTCGGTCTGCCAGGCGCCGTCCTCCAGGTTGTCGATGGCGTTGATGGCTTCCTTGCCGCCGACCTTGGCGATCTGCGCGAAGAGGTCGAAGTGCACGTAGTACGGGTATTTGCCCGGGTACGTGAAGGGGGCGATGCCCGCCGCCTTGATCGTGGCGGCCAGCTTGATCATGTCGTCGAAGGTCTCGGGGTAGGCCCAGCCCTTGTCGGCGAGCAGCTTCTGGCTGTACCAGGTGCCGTACACGGTGAAGGCGTAGTTGAGGGCGTAGACCGCGCTGGTGCCGTACTGGCCCTGCTCGATGGTGCCGGCGACGAGGATGTCGCGGACCTTCTTCGCCGGGTCGTCGATGGTCGCCGCGTCCAGCAGCGGGGTGAGGTCGGCGAGCTGGCCCTGCGAGGCGAGGGACGCGGTGTCGAGGTTGTCGGCGCCGGAGTTGTCCATGACGTCCGGCGGGGTGCCACCGGCGAAGCGGGGCTGCAGCTTGGGGCCGAGCGACTGGGTGCCGGTGTGCTTGACGGTGACGCCGTAGGTGGCCTTGTAGTCCTTCTCCGCGTTCTTGACGTAGTCGTCGCCGAAGCCGCCCTTGAAGATGAACGCCTCCAGTGCGACGCCCTTCTTCACCCCCAGGGGGTTCGTGGCGGACGTCTTCCCCGCCGGGGCGGTGGAGTTGCCGCTGCTCCCGCCCGAGGTGGCGCACGCGCTCAGCAGCGCTGCGGAAGGGGCTGCCACCAGGCCGACGGCCATGGCTCGCTTGATCAGATCGCGGCGGTTGATGTCGGATCCCATACTCAAGTCCTCGCCTTCTCCAGGACCAAGCGGTAAGGGAAGACTGATGTGAGCGGGCCACACACCCGCCGCTCCCCCCGCCCGGACGCAGAAAGGTATAGTCCACTCTCTGTGATGTGGGCAAGGTCATACACACGTTTGGCGGACAGCTTTCCCTAGTTGAGACCTCCCCGAAACGGGAGCGGGCCCGCACCCCGGTGAGGGTGCGGGCCCGGTCGGCGCTGCCGAGGCGTTTACTTGCGGATCAGCGAGCGCAGCACGTACTGCAGGATGCCGCCGTTGCGGTAGTAGTCCGCCTCACCGGGGGTGTCGATGCGCACCTTGGCGTCGAACTCGACATCGCCGGCCTTGACCTTGACGGTCTCGGGGATGCCGCCGTCGTTCAGGGCGGTGACACCGGTGAAGGAGAAGGTCTCCTCGCCGGTCAGGCCCAGGGTCTCGGCAGACGCGCCCTCGGGGAACTGCAGGGGCAGGACGCCCATGCCGATGAGGTTCGAGCGGTGGATGCGCTCGTACGACTCGGCGATGACGGCCTTGACGCCCAGCAGCGAGGTGCCCTTGGCCGCCCAGTCGCGGGACGAGCCGGAGCCGTACTCCTTGCCGGCCAGGATGACCAGCGGGATGCCGGCCGCCTGGTAGTTCTTCGAGGCGTCGTAGATGAAGGAGACCGGGCCGCCCTCGACGGTGAAGTCGCGGGTGTAGCCGCCCTCGGTGCCCGGCGCGACCTGGTTGCGCAGCCGGATGTTGGCGAAGGTGCCGCGGATCATTACCTCGTGGTTGCCACGGCGGGAGCCGTACGAGTTGAAGTCGCGCCGCTCGACGCCGTGCTCGGTGAGGTACTTGCCGGCCGGGGTGTCGGCCTTGATGGCGCCGGCCGGGGAGATGTGGTCGGTGGTGACCGAGTCGCCCAGCTTGGCCAGCACGCGGGCACCGGAGATGTCGGTGACCGGGGACGGCTCCAGCGCCATGCCGTCGAAGTAGGGGGGCTTGCGGACGTAGGTGGACTGCGCGTCCCACTCGAAGGTGTCGCCGGTCGGGATCGGCAGCGACTGCCACTGCGCGTCGCCCGCGAAGACGTCCTGGTAGGACTTGTTGAACATGTCCTCGCCGATGGCGTTGGCCACGACGTCGTTGACCTCGGCCTCGGTCGGCCAGATGTCCTGGAGGTAGACCGGCTTGCCGTCCTGGTCGGTGCCCAGCGCGTCCTTGGTGATGTCCACCTTCATCGAGCCCGCGAGGGCGTACGCGACGACCAGCGGCGGCGACGCCAGGTAGTTCATCTTGACGTCGGGGTTGATCCGGCCCTCGAAGTTGCGGTTGCCGGACAGGACCGCGGCGACCGCGAGGTCGTGCTCGTTGACGGCCTTGGAGACCTCCTCCGGCAGCGGGCCGGAGTTGCCGATGCAGGTGGTGCAGCCGTAACCGACCAGGTTGAAGCCGACCTTGTCGAGGTACGGGGTCAGGCCCGCCTTGTCGAAGTAGTCGGTGACGACCTTCGAACCCGGGGCCAGAGTGGTCTTGACCCACGGCTTGCGGGTCAGGCCCTTCTCGACCGCCTTCTTGGCGACGAGCGCGGCCGCCACCATGACGTACGGGTTCGAGGTGTTGGTGCAGGAGGTGATCGCGGCGACGGTGACGGCGCCGTGGTCGATCTCGTACGTCGACCCGTCGGGGGCCGTGACCAGGGTCGGGCGGGTCGGCACGCCGTTGGTGGAAGCCGGGGCGTCGGAGGCCGGGAAGGACTCCTTGCCCGCCTCGTCGTCGTCCTCGACGTAGTTGCGTACGTCCTGCTTGAACTTCTCGGCGGCGTTGGCCAGGACGATACGGTCCTGCGGGCGCTTCGGGCCGGCGATGGAGGGGACGACCGTGGAGAGGTCGAGCTCCAGCTTCTCCGAGAAGTCCGGCTCGGCGGCCGGGTCCAGCCACAGGCCCTGCTCCTTGGCGTACGCCTCGACGAGCGCGAGCTGCTGCGCCGGGCGGCCGGTGAGCTTCAGGTACTTGATCGTCTCGGCGTCGATCGGGAAGATCGCGGCGGTCGAGCCGAACTCCGGCGACATGTTGCCGATGGTGGCGCGGTTGGCGAGCGAGGTCGCGGAGACGCCCTCACCGTAGAACTCGACGAACTTGCCGACGACGCCGTGCTTGCGCAGCATCTCGGTGATCGTGAGGACCAGGTCGGTCGCCGTGGTGCCGGTCGGCAGCTCGCCGGTCAGCTTGAAGCCGACCACGCGCGGGATCAGCATCGACACCGGCTGGCCGAGCAGAGCGGACTCCGCCTCGATGCCGCCGACGCCCCAGCCCAGCACACCCAGGCCGTTGACCATGGTGGTGTGCGAGTCGGTGCCGACGAGGGTGTCGGGGTACGCCTGGCCGCCCCGGACCATGACGGTGCGGGCCAGGTGCTCGATGTTGACCTGGTGGACGATGCCGGTGCCGGGCGGGACGACCTTGAACTCGTCGAACGCGGTCTGGCCCCAGCGCAGGAACTGGTAGCGCTCCTTGTTGCGGCCGTACTCCAGCTCCACGTTCTGCGCGAAGGCCTCGTTGGTGCCGAACTTGTCGGCGATGACCGAGTGGTCGATGACCAGCTCGGCGGGGGCCAGCGGGTTGATGCGCGACGGGTCGCCGCCCAGGTCCTTGACGGCCTCACGCATGGTGGCGAGGTCCACGACACAGGGCACACCCGTGAAGTCCTGCATGATCACGCGGGCCGGCGTGAACTGGATCTCCTGGCTCGGCTGCGCCTGGGAGTCCCAGCCGCCGATCGCCCGGATGTGGTCGGCGGTGATGTTCGCGCCGTCCTCGGTGCGGAGCAGGTTCTCCAGCAGCACCTTCAGGCTGTAAGGGAGGCGCTCGGAGCCCTCGACCTTGTCCAGCTTGAAGATCTCGTACGACTCGTCGCCCACCTGCAGCGTGCTGCGGGCGTCGAAGCTGTTCGCCGACACGACAGTCTCCTTCATTGCATGAATTCGCGCGTACCACCGCATGCTGCCGCTTCGGCCGCGTGGCCGGTCCGCTAAGGTAGGGCTTAGTTAGGTAACCCTTACCCCGGGCGACAGCGGTACGCCTCGGCAGATATCTCGATGTCGAGATAACTCTAGTACATCACCGCTGCGAGGTCATGCCCTGGGCCGTGGCCTGTGCCCGCGCCGCGCCGGACCACTCCGCCGGCTCCACGGCCGGTTCCCTGCTGCCGAACCAGACCCTGCTGGTCGTCGAGGTCACCTCGCAGTCCAACGGGGACACCGACCGGATCGTGAAACTCCGCCGCTACGCCGAGTACGGCGCGCCGCTGTATCTCGTGGTCGACCGCCAGGAACGGTCCTGCACCCTCTACGCCGAGCCCGGGGAACTCGGCTACACCAGGGCGGACGGCCCTCACCCCTTCGGCACGCCGGTCCAGCTGCCGGCGCCGTTCGACCTGGAGCTGGACACGTCGGAGTTCTGAGCCGGAGCTCAGCCACGCATCAGGGCGTTGAACTCGCCGTAGGCGATGGCTTCGCCGAAGGAGTCGTACGTCCCCCGCTCCAGCAGTTCTCGGGCGCCGCGCCGGACCAGGGCGTACGCCGACTCGGCGAGGGCGCCGCCGACGCTGATGCGGGCGGGGCCGGCGGCGGCGAGCTCGGGGACGGGCGGGGCGCCGGGGCCGGTGAGGATGCCGAGGGGGGCGTCGATGGCGGAGGCGAGGTCGGCGACGAGGGCGGGGTCGGTGACGCCGGGGACGAAGATGCCGGAGGCGCCGGCGGCGAGGTAGGCGGCGGCGCGGTCGAGGGTTTCGGACAGGCCGCCGGCGCCGCGCAGGTAGGTGTCGGTACGGGCGTGGATGAAGAGCGGCACGCCGGCCTGGTCGGCGGCCTCGCGGGCGGCGGCGATGCGGGCGGACTGCTCGGCGGTGTCGCGGAGGGCGGGGCCCTGGGAGTCCTCGATGTTGATGCCGACGGCTCCGGCGGCGAGCACGCCCCGGACGGTCTCGGCGACGCCGTCGGGGTCGTCCCCGTAACCGCTCTCGATGTCGGCGGTGACCGGGATGTCGACGGCCGCCACGATACGGGCGAGGGCCCGCAGGACCTCGTCGCGGTCGGCGTGGTTGCCGTCGGCGGCGCCCAGGGCCCAGGCGACGCCGGAGCTGGTGGTCGCGACGGCGGCGGCGCCGGCCTCCCCGATGACACGGGCGCTGGCGGCGTCCCAGGCGTTGGGCAGGACCAGCGGGTGGCCGGGGGCGTGGAGGGAGTGGAAGAGCTCGGCGCGGGCCTCGAGGTCGTGGGTCGTCGTCATGAGGCCAGTCCATCAGGCGGCGCGGTGGCCCGTCCGGCGATTTTCCGACACGTACCTCCGCCCCACCTCGATGTCGGATTCTCGCTAGCCTCAGCGGCCCCCCGGGGCGAATGCTGGAGGACATGTACACCGACTTCGAGCGCTGCGTACGTGCCGTACAGGCCAAGGACTCCCGCTTCGACGGGTGGTTCTTCACGGCTGTTCTGACCACGAGGATCTACTGCCGCCCGGGCTGCCCGGTGGTGCCGCCGAAGCCCGAGAACATGACCTTCTACCCGAGCGCGGCCGCCGCCCAGCAGGCCGGATTCCGGGCCTGCAAGCGCTGCCGGCCCGACGCGAGCCCGGGGTCGCCGCGGTGGAACGAGCGGGCGGACCTGGTGGCGCGGGCGATGCGGCTGGTCGCCGACGGGGTGGTGGACCGGGAGGGGGTGCCGGGTCTGGCGGCGCGGCTGGGGTACAGCACGCGGCAGATCGAGCGGCAGTTGCTGGCGGAGCTGGGCGCCGGGCCGCTGGCGCTGGCCAGGGCGCAGCGGGCGCAGACGGCGCGGCTGCTGATCGAGACCAGCGGGCTGCCGATGGCGGAGGTGGCCTTCGCCGCCGGGTTCTCCAGCATCCGTACCTTCAACGACACCGTGCGGGAGGTCTTCGCGCTCACGCCCTCGGATCTGCGGTCCCGGGCCCGCCCGGACCAGCAGGCGGCCGGGTCGCTGTCGCTGCGGCTGCCGTACCGGGCACCGCTGTGCCCCGACAACCTCTTCGGGCATCTGGCGGCGACCGGGGTGCCGGGGGTGGAGGAGTGGCGCGACGGCGCCTACCGCCGCACGCTGCGGCTGCCGCGCGGGCACGGCGTGGTGAGCCTGCGCCCGGCCGCGGACCACATCGCGTGCCGGCTGTCGCTGACGGACTGGCGGGACCTGTCGCTGGCGATCAGCCGCTGCCGGTGGCTGCTCGACCTGGACGCGGATCCGGTGGCGGTCGACGAGCTGCTGCGGCGCGACGCGCTGCTCGCGCCGTACGTGGACAAGGCCCCGGGCCGGCGGGTGCCGCGCACGGTGGACGGCGCGGAGTTCGCGGTCCGGGTGGTGCTGGGCCAGCAGGTGTCGACGGCGGCGGCGCGCACGCTGGCCGGGCGGCTGGTGGAGGCGCACGGCGAGCCGGTGGCCGACCCGGAGGCCGGGAACGGGGGCGAGCTGACCCGGCTGTTCCCTTCGCCGGAGGCGCTGGCGGCGCTGGACCCGGCCGCGCTGGCGATGCCGCGCACCCGGCGGGCGACGCTGACCGGCCTGGTCGCCGCGCTCGCGGCCGGCGAGGTCGACCTGGGCGTCGGCGCCGACTGGGACCGGGCCCGCGAACGGCTCGCCGCCCTCCCCGGCATCGGGCCCTGGTCCGTCGAGGCCGTCGCCATGCGGGCACTGGGCGACCCCGACGCCTTCCTGCCCACCGACCTCGGCGTCCGGCACGCCGCCCGCGCGCTGGGCCTGCCCGCCACGCCGGGCGCGCTGGTCAGGCACTCCGCCGCGTGGCGCCCGTGGCGCGCGTACGCCGTCCAGTACCTGTGGGCGACCGGCGACCACCCGATCAACGTCCTGCCTTCGAACGGATCCTGACATGCGTACGCACACCATGACCGACAGCCCGGTCGGGCCGCTGACCCTGGTCGCCGACGACGGCGTCCTGGCCGGGCTCTACATGACCGAGCAGCGGCACCGCCCGCCGGAGGAGAGCTTCGGCGAGCGCGACCCCGCCGGTTTCGACGCCGCCGTCGAGCAGTTGGCGGCCTACTTCGCGGGCGAGCTGACCGCCTTCGACCTGCCGCTGGCGTTGCACGGCACGCCGTTCCAGCGGCGCGTCTGGAAAGCCCTCCAGGGCATCCCGTACGGCTCGGTGGTCTCGTACGGACAGCTGGCCGACCGCCTCGGGCAGCCGACCGCCTCTCGGGCCGTGGGTCTGGCCAACGGCCGCAACCCGGTGGGCATCATCGTGCCCTGCCACCGGGTGGTGGGCTCGACGGGCAGCCTCACCGGCTACGGCGGCGGGCTGGCCCGCAAGCGTCAGCTGCTGGACTTCGAGCGCGGCCTGCGGGAGCCGACATCTCATATGTGAGATAGTCTCGCCCCATGGGAGACGACTACCTCGCACGTATCGGCAAGCTCATCCGTGACGCGCGCCAGCACCGGGGCTGGACACAGGTACAGCTCGCGGAGGCGCTGGGCACCAGCCAGAGCGCGGTGAACCGTATTGAACGCGGTAACCAGAACATCAGCCTTGAGATGATCGCCCGGATCGGCGAAGCGCTCGACAGCGAAATCGTCTCCCTCGGGTACGCCGGACCGATGCATCTGCGCGTCGTCGGCGGTCGCCGGCTGTCCGGCAGCATCGACGTCAAGACCAGCAAGAACGCCTGCGTGGCCCTGCTGTGCGCCTCGCTGCTCAACGCGGGGCGCACGACGCTGCGCCGCGTCGCCCGGATCGAGGAGGTCTACCGGATCCTGGAGGTGCTGGCCAGCATCGGCGTCCGGGCCCGCTGGATCAACGACGGCAACGACCTGGAGATCGTGCCGCCGGCCCGCCTCGACCTGGAGTCGATGGACACCGAGGCCGCGCGCCGCACGCGCAGCGTCATCATGTTCCTGGGCCCGCTGATGCACCGCACCGACCGCTTCCGGATCCCGTACGCGGGCGGCTGCGACCTCGGTACGCGCACCGTGCAGCCGCATATGACGGCGCTTCGGCACTTCGGGCTCGAGGTCACCGCCACCACCGGCATGTACCACGCCCAGGTGCACCGGGACGCTTCGCCCAGCCGCCCGATCGTGCTGACCGAGCGCGGCGACACCGTCACCGAGAACGCGCTGCTGGCCGCCGCCCGCAACGACGGGGTCACGGTCATCCGCAATGCCAGCTCCAACTACATGGTCCAGGACCTGTGCTTCTTCCTGGAGCAGCTCGGCGTCAAGGTCGAGGGCATCGGGACCACGACCCTCACCGTGCACGGCGTGCCGCACATCGACCGCGACGTGGACTACGCACCCTCCGAGGACCCGGTCGAGGCGATGAGCCTGGTCGCGGCGGCCGTGGTCACCGAGTCCGAACTGACCATCCGGCGCGTGCCGATCGAGTTCCTGGAGATCGAGCTGGCGGTCCTGGAGGAGATGGGCATCGACCACGAGCGCTCGGCCGAATACCCGGCCGACAACGGCCGTACGAGGCTCATCGACCTGACCGTACGCCCGTCGAAGCTCCGCTCCCCCATCGACAAGATCCACCCGATGCCCTTCCCGGGCCTCAACATCGACAACGTGCCCTTCTTCGCGGCCATCGCCGCCATGGCGCAGGGCTCGACCCTCATCCACGACTGGGTCTACGACAACCGCGCGATCTACCTCACCGAGCTGACCCGGCTCGGCGCCAACGTCAAGCTCCTGGACCCGCACCGGGTGCTCGTCGAGGGCCCGACGCGGTGGCGCTCCGCCGAGATGATGTGCCCGCCCGCGCTGCGGCCCGCGGTGGTCGTGCTGCTGGCGATGCTGGCGGCGGAGGGGACCAGCGTGCTGCGCAACGTCTATGTGATCAACCGCGGTTACGAGGACCTGGCCGACCGGCTCAACTCGATCGGCGCGCGCATCGAGACCTTCCGCGACATCTAGCCCGGGGCATCCTGGGCCTCCGGGGCATCCGGGGCCCTTTACGTCAGCACCTGCTCGGTCCAGATGGTCTTGCCGGTCGTGGTCTGCCGGGTCCCCCAGCGCTGCGTGAGCTGCGCGACCAGCAGCAGCCCGCGGCCGCCCTCGTCGAAGATGCGGGCCCGGCGCAGGTGCGGGGAGGTGGAACTGGCGTCGGAGACCTCGCAGTTGAGGGTGCGGTCGCGGATCAGCCGGAGCTGGATGGGAACGCCGCCGTAGCGGATGGCGTTGGTGACCAGTTCGCTGACGACCAGTTCGGTGACGAAGGCGGCCTCGTCGAGTCCCCATTCGGTGAGCTGCTCGGCGGCCAGCCGTCGGGCCTCGCTGACCACGGCCGGGTCCGAGGGCAGGTCCCAGGCCGCCACCTGGTCGGCGTGCAGGGCCCGGGTACGGGCGATGAGCAGGGCGACGTCGTCGGTGGGGCGTTCGGGGAGCAGGGCGGACAGCACGGTGTCGCACGCGGCCTCCAGCGAGGCGGCCGGGGTGGCCAGGGCGATGCGCAGGGCCTCCGTGCCGGCGTCCAGGTCACGGTCGCGGGCCTCGATCAGGCCGTCGGTGTACAGGGCGATCAGGCTGCCTTCGGGCAGTTCCAGCTCGGTGGCCTCGAAGGGCAGTCCGCCGACGCCGAGCAGCGGCCCTGCGGAGAGTTCGGCGACGTACGCCGTGCCGTCGGGCGGCAGGACGACGGGCGGCGGATGACCGGCGCTGGCGAGGGTGCACAGGCGGGACACCGGGTCGTAGACCGCGTACAGGCAGGTGGCGCCGATCTCGCCGCCGCTGGTGTCGGCGCTGTCGTCGCCGCTGGCGAGGTGGAGGACCAGGTCGTCGAGGTGGGCCAGCAGCTCGTCGGGCGGCAGGTCGACGTCGGCGAGGGTGCGGACCGCCGTACACAGCCGGCCCATGGTGGCCGAGGCGTGGATGCCGTGGCCGACCACGTCGCCGACGACGAGGGCCACCCGGGTGCCGGAGAGCGGGATGACGTCGAACCAGTCGCCGCCGACGCCGGCCTGCGAGCCGGCCGGCAGGTAGCGGGAGGCGGCCTCGACGGCGGCCTGGCCGGGGAGACCGCGCGGCAGCAGGCTCTCCTGGAGGGCGAGGGCGTTGGCGCGTTCGCGGGTGTAGCGGCGGGCGTTGTCGACGCAGACGGCGGCCCGGCTGACCAGCTCCTCGGCGAGGGCCACGTCGTCCGCGACGAAGGGCTCCTCGCGCCGGATGCGGATGAAGACCGCCACGCCGAGCGTCGTGCCCCGGGCGCGCAGCGGCACCGCCAGCACGGAGCGGATGTCCTCGCCTCGGGCCTTCGCCGCCCTGGCGCTGTGCCCGGCGATCCACCGGTCGAAGTCGGGGTCCCCGGAGCCGCTCAGCACCGGGCTGCCGGACAGCAGCGCCCGGGCGGGCGGCGAGAACACCGGGTAGGTGTCTGCCGCGCCCAGGCCGATGACCGCCTCCGGGGTGCCCTCGGTCGGCGAGCGGTGGGTCACCCTCCGCATCACCACCGCGCCATCGACCGGGCCGGGGGTGGGTTCGTCCCCGAGCACCACCGACTCCAGCAGGTCCACGCTGGCGAAATCGGCGAACCTGGGTACCACCATCCCGGCGAGTTCCTGGGCGGTGCGCGTCACGTCGAGCGTGGTGCCGATGGTGGCGGCGGCCTCGTTCAGCAGCGCCATCCGCTGCCGTGCCCAGTGCTGCTCGCTGCTGTCGAAGGCCGCCAGCGCCACGGCACGTACCTGCCCCGAGGGGTCCCGGACCGGCCACATCTCGGTGTTCCAGGCGTGTTCCCGGGTCCCCGACGGGGCGCGGGTGTGGCTCTCGTAGTGCACGGGGCGCCCGGACTGCGCCACCTCGCGCAGATGCGCCAGGAAGCCGCGGCTGTGCTCCGCGTTCTCCACGGTGTCCGGGAAGTACCGCCCCTGCAGCGTCGACTCCTCGACGCCCATCACCCGGCAGGCCGTGTCGTTCAGCCGCAGGTAGCGCTGCTGGGTGTCGAAGATGGACATGGAGACCGAGGCCTGGTCGAAGGCCCACGCCACCATCTCGCGGTCGTCCTCGTCCCCGCTGTCGGTGTCCACTCCCCCAGCGTGATCCTTGCGCGGCGCAGCCTCAACTCGGACGTTCCGGGCTCCCGCCACGGCCGACGCCGGTCAGGGCGTGTCGCGGATGAACTCCCGCAGCGCCTTGACCAGGGCGGCCGGCTGGTCCTCCGGGATGAGGGTGCGCGAGTCCGCGATCTCGACCAGTCGCCCCTGCGGCAGCAGCGCCGCCAGCCGCAGGCCGTGGTCGCGGGGCATCAGCAGATCCTCCTCGGCCCAGACGACCAGGGCGGGGCGGTCGAATGCGCGGAGCCCCTCGGCGGCCTCCACCAGGTCGCCCTTACGGGTACCGAGCAGATAGCGGCGCAGGTCGTGGCGGATGGCCGGATCGGTGAGCAGGGGCTCCAGCCAGCCGTCCACGATCTCGTCCGGGACCGGGCGCTTGGTCATCGCGCCGAGCCCGACGGGCAGCCGCCGCAAGGACTTCAGGGCCAGCAGCCGCACAACGGCGTTGAGTCCACCGGGGATCCGGGCGGCCAGCACGAGCAGCTTGCCGGGCAGACCCGGCGGATAGTTGTCCAGCGCCTCACAGGCGACCAGGACGAGCCGCGCCAGGCGTTCGGGGTGCTGGACGGCCACGGTCTGGGCGCGGCCCGAGTCGTTCTCGACCAGCGTGACGCCGGTGAGGTCCAGCCGGTCCAGGAACTCGGCGACCAGGTCCGCCACCGACTGCGGGGTCAGCTCGGCCTCCGCCCGCATGGCCTTCCGGTGGCTGCCCTCGGGAAGCGTCGGCACCACGCACCGGAAGTCGGCGCGCAGGTCGGCGACGACATGCCGCCACAGCGTCCCGTCCTGCGTCAGGCCGTGCAGCAGGACCACCACCGGTCCGTCGCCGCCGGTGTCCTCGTACGCGATCGGGCCGAGGGACAGGTCGAGTTCAGAGTTCACGGCAGCACCGCGCTCCCGTCCGCTTCGGCCGGCGTCTGTTCATCCCACCACCGTACGACGCCGGTCACCGCCACGCCGGATGGTCACCGCCTGCCAGGGCGCGCCGGACCCGGCCGAGTTCAGCGGACGCGCCCCGGGGGAGGACGCAGGTCCGTGGAGCCCGACGTGCCGCCGCGTATCTAGAGTGATCGCGTGACCACCGAGCATGCCTCTCATACGCCCAGTTCGCTCATCCTGACCTTCTTCGGCGCTTACGGGCGGGCCGAGTTGGACGGCCGGGTGGCGGTGGCCGAGCTGATCCGGCTGATGGGCGCGGCCGGAGTCGACGCGCAGTCGGTGCGGTCGGCCGTCTCGCGGCTCAAGCGGCGCGGGCTGCTGGTGGCGGAGGCGGTGGGCGGGGCGGCGGGGTACGCGCTGTCCGGCGAGGCGCGGGAGCTGCTGGCGGACGGCGACCGGCGGATCTACGACGTCCCCGGTGGCCCGTCCGGCGACTGGGTGCTCGCCGTCTTCTCGGTGCCCGAGAGCGAACGCGCCAAGCGGCACCTTCTGCGCTCCCGGCTGGCCCGGCTCGGCTTCGGCGCCGCCGCCCCCGGTGTCTGGATCGCCTCGGGACACCTCGAGGACGAGGCCCGGCACACCCTGACCCGCCTCGGCCTCGACAGCTACGCGGAGCTCTTCCGGGGCGCGCACGTCGGCTTCGAGCCGACGGCCGACGCGGTACGCCGCTGGTGGGACCTCGACGCCATCGCCGACCTGTACGAGGCCTTCCTCGCCGCCCACGGGCCCGCGCTCGGCGCCTGGGCCTGGCGGTCCGGCGCCGCCCCGGCCGACGAGGCCTTCCGCGACTACGTACGCGCCCTCGACGCCTGGCGCCGACTGCCCTACGCCGACCCCGGGCTGCCGGCCGCCCTCCTGCCGGAGGACTGGCCAGGGGCCCGCGCGGCGGAGGTCTTCGGCGAGCTGCACCGGCGCCTGCGGGACGCGGGGGCGGCGTTCGTGCGGGTGGACGGCTGACCGGCTCAGGCCAGGGTGGCCACCAGGATCGCCTTGATCGTGTGCATGCGGTTCTCGGCCTGGTCGAAGACGACCGAGCGCGGCGACTCGAAGACCTCGTCGGTGACCTCGAGGGAGGTCAGCCCGTGCCGTTCGTAGATCTCCTGGCCGACCTTGGTGCCCAGGTCGTGGAAGGCGGGCAGGCAGTGCATGAACTTCACGTCCGGGTTGCCGGTGGCGGCCAGCACGTCGGCGGTGACGGCGTAGGGGCCGAGCAGCGTGATCCGCTCGTCCCAGACCTCCTTGGGCTCGCCCATCGAGACCCAGACGTCCGTGTGGACGAAGTCCGCGCCGCGCACGCCCTCGGCCACGTCCTCGGTGAGCGTGACCCGGGCTCCGGTGCCCGCCGCGAGGCGGTGCGCCTCGGCGACCACGGCGTCGTCCGGCCAGAGCTGCTTGGGCGCCACGATCCGTACGTCCATGCCGAGCAGCGCGCCGGTGATCAGCAGGGAATTGCCGGTGTTGTAGCGGGCGTCGCCGAGGTAGGCGTAGGCGATCTCCTCCAGCGGCTTGGCGCTGTGCTCGGTCATGGTGAGCACGTCGGCCAGCATCTGGGTGGGGTGCCACTCGTCGGTGAGGCCGTTCCACACTGGCACGCCCGCGTATGCCGCCAGTTCCTCGACGATCTGCTGGCCGTTGCCACGGTATTCGATGCCGTCGAACATGCGGCCGAGGACGCGGGCGGTGTCCTTGACCGACTCCTTGTGCCCGATCTGTGAGCCGGCCGGGTCGAGGTATGTGGTCGAGGCGCCCTGGTCGGCGGCGGCGACCTCGAAGGAGCAGCGGGTCCGCGTCGAGGTCTTCTCGAAGACCAGGGCGATGTTCCTGCCCCGCAGCCGCTGGACCTCGGTGCCCGCTCGCTTGGCCGCCTTCAGCTCGGCGGCCAGCTCCACCAGGTGGCGGAACTCCTCGGTGGTGAAGTCCAGCTCCTTGAGAAAGTGGCGGCCCGTGAGGTCGATGGCCATGGGGGCTCCTAGGTCGCGGTCGTAGGGCAATAGGACTGACTGACCCTGGAAGTCTATACGACCCGCCGCATCCTTATACAGCGTCCCGTTCGATGGGACAGCTCATGCAGCGCGGGCCGCCGCGCCCCCGCCCCAGCTCGCTCCCGGGGATCTCTATCACCTCGATGCCGCGCTTGCGCAGGTAGGTGTTGGTCGTGACATTGCGTTCGTAGGCGAGCACCACGCCCGGTTCCAGGGCCAGCACATTGCACCCGTCGTCCCACTGCTCGCGCTCCGCCGCGTGCACGTCCTGGGTCGCGGTGAGCACCCGGATGTCGTCGAGCCCGAGGGCGGCGGCGATCGCCCGGTGCATGTGCTCGGGCGGGTGGTCGGTGACCTTCAGATCGCGCTCGCCGGCGCCGGGCCCGATCGTGTACGAGCGGAGCATGCCGAGCCCGGCGTACTTGGTGAAGGTGTCGCCGTCGATCATCGTCATCACGGTGTCCAGGTGCATGAACGCCCGGCGCTTCGGCATGTCCAGCGCCACGATGCTGCGGGCCGAGCCGGCCGCGAACAGCCGCTGGGCGAGCATCTCCACGGCCTGCGGGGTGGTGCGCTCGCTCATGCCGATCAGCACCGCGCCATTGCCGATGACCAGGACGTCGCCGCCCTCGATGGTCGAGGGGTAGGCGGCCTGCCCCTCCGACCAGACGTTGAAGCCGCCCGGCGCGAAGAGGGGGTGGTGCTGGTAGACCGCCTCGTAGTGGATGGTCTCGTGCCAGCGGGCGGGCCAGCGCATCGCGTTGATGCTGACGCCGTCGTAGACCCAGGCGGAGGTGTCCCGCGTGAAGAGGTGGTTCGGCAGCGGATTGAGCAGGAAGTCGTCCGCGCCCATGACGTGGAAACGCACCGAGGTCGGCTCGGCGAAGCGCTCCAGGAACTCGCGCTTGGTCATGCCGCCGACCAGCGCCTCCACCAGGTCGGCGGCGGACAGTTCGTCGAAGGCCGCACGGAGGTGGTCGGTGACCACGGGACCGTACTCCTTCTCGTCGAAGACCCGGTCGAGGACCATCCGGCGGGCCTCGGGCAGGGTCAGCGTCTCGCGCAGCAGGTCACCGAAGAGGTGCACCTCCACGCCCCGGTCGCGCAGCACGTCCGCGAAGCCGTCGTGCTCGGCGCGCGCCCGGCGCACCCAGAGGAGGTCGTCGAAGAGCAGCGCGTCCTTGTTCGACGGTGTCAGTCGCTTCAGCTCGAGATCGGGCCGGTGAAGGATGACGCGGTGCAGCCGCCCGGCCTCTGAGTCCACATGGAAGCCCATGGGAATGACCTTCCCACTCCGCGCCTGATTTAGCGGCGGTTCGGCCAGGACGGGGCCGATGTCACATCCCGCGCCCCCGGTGCGTCCAAGAGGTGAAGTCCACGAGGTGAAGGACTGCGGGGAGCGAACGAGGAGACCGACCCATGCGGCACCGATCCATGCGGCACATCACGGTCGTCGGCGGCGGGTTCGCCGGGCTGACGGCGGCGATCACCTGCGCCGAGGCGGGCGCGCGGGTCACGCTCTACGAGACGCACGACACCCTTGGCGGCCGGGCTCGCACCGCCGAGGGCGCCTACCGTACGAACGAGGGCCCGCACGCCTTCTACGCTTCCGGCCCGCACTGGACCTGGCTCACCCAGCGCGGCCTGACCGGGCCCCTGGCGAAGACCCCGCCCCGCGACGGCGCACGGCCGCGCTTCCGGTACGGGGGCCGGCTGCGCCGGATGCCGCCGCTGGGCGTGGTGCGGCTGCTCTGGCAGCGCGAGGCCCCGGTCGGCCAGGACTTCGCGGGCTGGGCCGCCGGCCTGGTGGGCGGCCGCGCGGCGCGGGCGGCGGCCCACTACGCGGCGGTGGCGCTCTTCCACCACGACCCCGGCAGCCTCTCCGCCGCCTTCGTCCAGGAACGGCTGCGGCGGTTGGCGGCCGTGCCGCCCGAGGCCCACCACCCGGTCGGCGGCTGGGGCACGGTCATCGAACGGATGGCGGCCCATGCCTGGAACCTGGGCGCCCGCCTGGAACTCGGCGCCCGGATCGACACCCTGCCCGAGGATGGCCCGGTCGTCGTCGCCACCTCGCTGGACGCCGCGCGCGCCCTGCTCGGCGACGACTCGCTGGTCTGGGGCAGCGGCCGCACCGCCCTGCTCGACCTCGCCATGCGGCGCGGGCACGGCGACGCCCTCGCCCTGTCCGACCTCGACGCCCCGGGCTGGATCGGCCGCTTCACCGCCCACGACCCCACCCTCGCCCCGCCCGGCGAATCGCTCCTCCAGGGCCAGATACCCCTGGCCCCCGGCGAGGACCGCACCGCCGCCACCGCCCGCGCCGAGTCCCTGCTCGACCTCGCCTTCCCCGCCTGGCGCGACCGCCTCACCTGGCGCCGCGAAGCCCTCGCCACCGGCCGCACCGGCGCCGTCGACCCACCCGGCACCACCTGGCGCGACCGCCCCGCCCTCGACCGCGGCTCCGGCATCTACCTCGCAGGCGACCAGGTCGCTGCCCCCGGCGTCCTCAGCGAGGTGTCCTTCACCAGCGCCATCAACACGAGCACCCTCGCCCTGGCCCCGCCCCGGCGTCACAACCGCAGGTCAACCGGCTCCGACTCCAAGGCAAGAACCGCGAAGACCGCCTCATGAACCCACAACCCGGCTACCCGACCGGCCAAACCACCGCCGGACGGAGTCCGGCACAGCCGCCCGAAGCGCGGGAGGCGCCCCGGCGCCGAGCGCTGCGAGGACGGCACGAAAAGGTTCAGCCCAGGTCGCTGCGCCCGGCGTCCTCAGCGAGGTGTCCTTCACCAGCGCCATCGCCACGAGCACCCTCGCCCTGGCCCCGGCCCGGCGTCACAACCGCGGGTCAACCGGCTCCGACTCCAAGGCGAGAACCGCGAAGACGGCTTCGTGAACGCGCCAGAGGGGCTCGCCGGTGGCCAGGCGGTCGAGGGCTTCGAGGCCGAGGGCGTACTCGCGGAGGGCGAGGGAGCGCTTGTGGCCGAGGGCGCGGGAGCGGAGGCGGGCGAGGTGGTCGGGGCGGGTGTATTCGGGGCCGTAGATGATGCGGAGGTATTCGCGGCCGCGGCACTTGATGCCGGGCTGGACGAGGCGGTTGCCCGACTCGCTGCGGAGGAGGGCCTGGAGGGGCTTGACGACCATGCCCTCGCCGCCGGCCGCGGTCAGCTCCAGCCACCAGTCGGTGCCGGCGGCGACGGAGGCTCCGTCGCCGGTGTCGACGACCAGGCGGCGGGTCTCCTGGAGCAGGCCGGTGGGGTCGGCGGCGACCAGGCGGTCGATGAGGGCGAGTTGGTCGTCGTGCGGGAGCGCGGCGAGGCTGCGGCCCTGGACGGCGAGGATCTGGAAGGGCGCGAGGCGCACGCCGTCCAGTCCTTCGGTCGTCCAGCAGTAGCGGCGGTACGCGTCCGTGAAGGCGGCGGCGTCGGCGGACCGCTCCTGCTGACGGGCGAGCAGGCCGGCCACGTCGGTGCCACGGGCGGCGGCCGATTCGAGCGCGGCGAGCGCACCCGGGAAGACCGCGCCGGAGGCGGCGCCCACGGCGGCGTACTGCCTGCGCAGCAGGCCGGAGGCCTTGAGCGACCAGGGCAGCAACTCGGCGTCGAGCAGCAGCCAGTCGGTCGCCGGCTCGTCCCAGAGCCCGGCGGCGGAAATCGCCTCGCGCAGCCGGCCGAGCACCTGCTCGGTGACGGCCGGGTCGTCGAAGAACGGCCGCCCGGTGCGGGTGTGCAGGGCGCCGGTGACCCCGTCGGTGACGCCGAAGCGACCACGGGCGGCCTGGGCGTCGCGGCAGACCAGGGCCACCGCGCGGGAGCCCATGTGCTTCTCCTCGCAGATGACCTGGCGTACGCCGTCCTCGCGGTAGGCGGCGAATGCCTCGTGAGGGTGCTCCAGATAGCCGTCGAGCTGCGAGGTCGCGCAGGGCGACATGGTCGGCGGCAGGTAGGCGAGCAGGCGCGGGTCGACGGCGAAGCGGCTCATGACCTCCAGGGCGGCCGCCGCGTTCTCCTCGCGGACGGCGACGCGGCCGTGGTGGGTGGTCTCGACGACCCTGCGCCCTGTGACGTCCGCGAGGTCGAGCGGGCGGCCGTCGTGACCGCCCGGTGCCTCGTTGGTGAGCGGCTTGGCCGGCTCGTACCAGACCTGCTCGGCGGGTACGTCAACCAGTTCACGCTCGGGCCAGCGCAGCGCGGTCATCCGGCCGCCGAAGACGCAGCCGGTGTCGAGGCAGATGGTGTTGTTGAGCCAGGTCGCCGACGGGTTCGGGGTGTGGCCGTAGACCACGGCGGCGCGGCCCCGGTAGTCCTCGGCCCAGGGGTAGCGGACCGGCAGGCCGTACGCGTCGGTCTCGCCGGTCGTATCGCCGTACAGCGCGAAGCTGCGCACCCGGCCCGAGGTGCGGCCGTGGTACTTCTCCGGCAGGCCGGCGTGACAGACCACCAGCTTGCCGCCGTCGAGGACGTAGTGGCTGACCAGGCCCTCGATGAACTTGCGGACCTGCTCCTTGAAGTCCGGGTCCTTGGTGTCCTCCTGGGTGAGCTGCTCGATGGTCTCGGCGAGGCCGTGGCTGTGCTGGACCTGCTTGCCCCTGAGCCAGCGGGCGAGCTTGTTCTCGTGGTTGCCGGGCACGCACAGCGCGGTGCCGGCGGCGACCATGCCCATGACCCGGCGCAGCACCCCGGGGCTGTCGGGGCCGCGGTCGACGAGGTCGCCGACGAAGACGGCGGTGCGGCCCTCGGGGTGGACGCCGTCGGCGTAGCCGAGCTTGGCGAGCAGGGTCTCCAGCTCGGAGTGGCAGCCGTGGATGTCGCCGATGATGTCGAACGGGCCGGTCAGGTGCCGCAGGTCGTTGTAGCGGCGCTCCAGGACGACCTCGGCGGCCTCGATCTCCTCGACCCCACGCAGGTGGTGGACCTTGCGGAAGCCCTCGCGCTCCAGGTGCTTCAGCGAGCGACGCAGCTCGCGCTGCTGTCGCTGGATGACGTGGCGCGGGAGACCGGCCCGGTCGGCGCGGCCGGCGTTGCGCTCGGCGCACACCTGCTCGGGGACGTCCAGCACGATGGCGATCGGCAGCACGTCGTGTTCGCGGGCGAGCCGGACCAGCTGCTTGCGGCTCTCCGGCTGGACGCTGGTGGCGTCGACGACGGTGAGCCGGCCGGCGGCGAGCCGCTTGCCCGCGATGTAGTGCAGGAGCTCGAAGGCGTCTCCGCTGGCGCTCTGGTCGTTCTCGTCGTCGGCGACCAGGCCGCGGCAGAAGTCGGAGGAGATCACCTCGGTGGGCTTGAAGTGCTTGCGGGCAAAGGTGGACTTGCCCGAGCCGGTGCTGCCGACCAGGACCACGAGGGACAGGTCGGTCACGGGAAGCGTGCGCTGCTCCGACGGTACGGTCATGCTGCCGCCTCCTTCGCGGTCGTCTTGGTCAGGGTGAACACAGCCATCTGGGTCGGCGGTCCGACCTCGGGGTCGTCGGGCCCGACGGGTGCGAACCCGACGCCGTACCCGTGCCGCCGGGCGACCTGGCGGGCCCACGCACGGAACTCCTCGCGGGTCCACTCGAAGCGGTGGTCGGAGTGCCGGACGTGCCCGGCGGGCAGCGTCTCCCAGCGCACGTTGTACTCGACGTTCGGCGTGGTCACGATCACCGTCGCCGGGCGGGCGGCACCGAACACCGCGTACTCCAGGGCGGGCAGCCGCGGCAGGTCGAGGTGCTCGATGACCTCGCTGAGCACGGCGGCGTCATAGCCCTTGAGGCGCGCGTCGGTGTAGGCGAGCGAGCCCTGCAGCAACGTCAGGCGGGAGGACTGTCGCTCCCCCATTCGCTCCAGACGCAGCCGCCGTGCCGCCTCGTTGAGCGCGCGGACCGAGACGTCGACGCCGACGATCTCGGTGAAGCGCACATCCTTCAGCAGCGCGCCGACCAACTGCCCCTGACCGCAACCGAGGTCGAGCACCCGGCTCGCCCCCGCCGCGCGCAGCGCGTCGAGGATCGCCTCGCGGCGCCGCACGGCGAGCGGCACCGGTTTCTCGTCGGTGTCCGTCTCCTCGTCGATCGCGTTGTCGATCTCCTCGGCCTCGGTGTCGTCGGTCTCGGCGAGCCGGGCCAGCTCCAGCCGCTCCAGCGCCTGCCGGGTCAGCGACCAGCGCCGCGACAGATAGCGGCTGGTGATCAGCTGCTGCTCGGGGTGGCTCGCGAGCCAGCCGTCGCCCATCCGCAGCAGCTTGTCCACCTCGTCCGGCGACACCCAGTAGTGCTTGGCGTCGTCCAGTACCGGCAGGAGCACATAGAGGTGTCGCAGCGAGTCCGCCAGCCGCAGCTCGCCCTCCAGCACCAGCCGTACGTAGCGCGAGTCGCCCCACTCCGGGAACCGCTCGTCCAGCGCGACCGCTTCGGCCTCCACCGTCCAGCCCAGCGGCTCGAACAGCCGCCGTACGAGGGCGGCGCCACCCCGCGCGGGCAGCACCGGAACCTCGATCCGCAGCGGCAGCGGGCTCGCCGCACGCTCGGGCAGCGCATTGCACACGCCCCGGAGCGCGCTGGCGAACGCCGTCCGCAAGGCGACCGCCAGCAGCGACGACGCGGCATACGGCCGGTCGTTGACGTACTGCGCCAGCGACATGTCCGGGGCCCCGCCACGGCCTTTGCCCTTGCCACGCCGGACCAGCGCCACGGGATCCACCTCCAGCAGGAGCGCGGCGGTGCAGCGCTCGGCGGACGCCTCGGGGTAGAAGACGTGCGCGTCGCCATAGGAGGTGGAGAAGGCCTGGGCCTTGTCGGGGTGCTTGTGCAGCAGGAAGCCGAGGTCGGTGGCCGGAAGGCCGTTGCTGCCGGTGGTGGAGATCGTCAGGAACACGCGACCGAGTATCGTGCCCGGGCGCGGCCCGGGACCATGGGTTTTCGGTTCCTGCGCCCGGTCGCCGTGCCCGTCAGCCGCCCAGGACGGCGGCCAGTTCGGCGATCTCACGGGGCCCCACGCGGCAGCAGCCGCCGATGAGCCGGGCGCCGTCCCTCTGCCAGTGGCCCACGCGGGCGGGCTGGAAGGTGGAACCGCCGCGCCAGGCGCGGGCCCGGGCGTCCCAGGTCTCGCCGCTGTTGGGGTAGACCGCGACCGGTTTGCCAGTGGCCTCGGCGGCGATGCTCACGGCCCGGTCGGCGTCCTCCGGTATGCAGCAGTTGACGCCGACCGCGATGACGTTGTCCGCGCCGGCGGCCAGCGTGAAGGCGTCCTCCAGCGGCTGTCCGGCCCGGGTGGTGTCGCCGTCGATGGTGTAGGTGAGCCAGACCGGGACGCCGGTGCCCTCGACTGCGCGGAGCAGGGCCTCGGCCTCGTCGGTGTCGGGGACGGTCTCCAGGGCGAGCACATCGGGGGCCGCCTCGGCCAGGGCCTCGATCCTGGGCCGGTGGAAGGCCTCCAGCTCCTTGACGCTCAGTCCGTAGCGGCCCCGGTACTCACTGCCGTCCGCGAGCATCGCGCCGTACGGGCCGACGGACGCCGCGACCCATACGTCCTCGCGGTCGCCGGCCGCCAGCCTGGCCAGCTCGACGCTGCGCCGGAGCAGCGCCGAGGTCTCGTCGCGGCTGATGCCGCGCTTGCCGAAGCCTTCGTACGTGGCCTGGTAGCTGGAGGTGATGAGCACCCGCGCGCCCGCCCGCACATAGGCCGCGTGGGCGGCCTGGATCTGCTCGGGGGCGTCGGCGAGCAGCCGGGCGGACCACAGCTCGTCGGACAGGTCGCAGCCCTGGTCGGCGAGTTGGTTGGACAGGCCGCCGTCGAGGACGACAGGTCCCTCGGCCAGGGCCGCGGCGAGCGGCTTCGTGGAGGCGGGCATCGCGGGTGCTCCTTGCGGTTGGTGCGCTTGCGGGTCCTGTTCCGCGAGCTCAGGTGAGCTGCGACTGGACCTCAGAGGAAATCAGTTCAAGGTGGTCGATGTCGTCGAGGTCCAGAATCTGGAGGTAGAAGCGGGTGGCGCCCACCTCGGCATAGCGGCGGATCTTGTCGACGACCTCGGCCGGGGTGCCGGCGAGCCCCTCGGCCTTGAGCTGGTCGGCCTCGCGGCCGATGGCGGCGGCCCGTCGCGCGACCTCCGCGTCGTTCTTGCCGACGCACGCCACGAGCGCGCTGGAGTAGACGATCTCGCCGGGCTTCCGGCCCTCCGCGTCGGCGGCTTCACTGACCCGGGCGAACTGCCGGTCCGAGTCCTCGACCGAAGCGAACGGGACATTGAACTCGTCCGCGTAGCGGGCGGCGAGCCGCGGGGTGCGCTTGGCGCCGTGTCCGCCGATCAGTACCGGGACCTTGGCCTGGACCGGCTTGGGCAGCGCGGGCGAGTCCTTGAGCTGGTAGTAAGTGCCCTCGAAGGTGAAGCGCCGGCCCACCGGCGTCGACCACAGCCCGGTGATGATCGCCAGTTGCTCCTCCAGGCGGGCGAACTTCTCCTTCGGGAAGGGGATGCCGTACGCGGTGTGCTCCTCCTCGTACCAACCGGCGCCGATCCCCAGCTCCACCCGTCCGCCGGACATCTGGTCAACCCCGGCGACCTCGATGGCGAGCACGCCGGGCAGCCGGAAGGTGGCGGCCGTCATCAGTGTGCCGAGCCGGATCCGCTTGGTCTCGCGGGCGAGCCCGGCGAGGGTGATCCAGGCGTCGGTCGGCCCGGGCAGACCGTCCGACGCGCCCATGCTCACGTAGTGGTCCGAACGGAAGAAGGCGTCGAAGCCCAGCTCCTCCGTGGCCTGGGCGACCTTGAGGAGGGTGTCGTAGGTGGCCCCCTGCTGGGGCTCGGTGAAGATGCGAAGATCCATACCTCCATCCTGCACCGCACGAAGCGGAAGAGGATCGTCAACAGCTCACCCCGATGGTCACGGCCAGGTGCCCCGGCGGGGTGAAAATCGGCCAACTCGCCCTTCAGCGAGGCGTATCCACAGTGACTGGTGGGGCGTGTGATCGTTGGCTCGGGCGGAGCCGGACCGCCCGGCCCGCACGCCGGCGGCCGCTGCCGGCGGTCACGACGCGTCACCGCCCTCACGCCCCGGGAGGGCCAGGACCCGAGGAGGCCACGATGTCCCAGGAAACCGTGCCCGAGCAGGGAGGCGAGGCGCATCCGCCCGCCGCGGCACCCAAGGGGCTGCTGCAGCAGATGGAAGAGCTGATGGCCGCGCTCAACGCGGACCTCGCGGGTCTCGACGCCGATCTCCAGTCCGCCGGACGGGGCACCGCACCGACCGCGCCCAGCGCCTGGGACGACGCCCCCCGTTCCTCCTGAGGCTCGGTTCGCCATGGGGCCCCGGGGCCGGTCCTCGGGGCCGTTCACCGGTCTCGCTCCTGTGCCAGGGCCGCTTCGGCCTCGCGGAGCAGCGCGCACACCCGTTCCCTGCGGTCGGCGGCCCCGTCCAGCGCCTCGATGCACTGCCAGTACACCGCCTCGTCCTCGGTCGAGCAGGCGGCCGACACCAGCACCGCGCCCAGCTCCGACAGCAGCTCGCGCAGATCACGCAGGGCTCCGGCCGGATTCCGTACGTCAGTGAGAGCCGCCCCACGACCGGGCGCCGCACGGGGGGCCGGGCCGGTCGGGGGCCCCTTCGCCACCGTCCCGTCCGGTACGAGGTGGCGGATGACCGCCTCCGTCAGGGCCTGCGCCTGCCAGGCCTCCGCGAGCAGTTCCCCCTCGCCCCGGGTCTCCTTGAGCGCGCGCCGGGTGCTGCCGATGAGCCGTGCAGCGTCCATGTGGTCCACTCCCCCTCCGCCACGTATGTCGTTCACTCAGAGTGACCGATCACGTACGCGAGGGGAAGGGCCCTCCTCCGGCCTGTGGATAACTCCCAGCAGGTCCCGCAGGACGGGTCAGTCGCCCTCCCCCGGCACGGGAAAGCGCAGCTCATTGCGGTCGATCTTGGCGCCGAGCGCCTCCAGCGGATCGATCCCCAGCACGTCGCAGAACTGCAGCAGATACGCCAGGACGTCCGCCACCTCGTCCTTCACCCGGTGCGCCTTCCCGGCGTCCGCCATCACGGCGGCCGCCTCCTCGGGCGTCAGCCACTGGAAGATCTCGAGCAGCTCGGAGGCCTCGACGCTCAGCGCCGCGGCCAGGTTCTTGGGCGTGTGGTACGGCTGCCAGCGGCGGGCAGCCGCGAAGGCGGTGAGTCTGCGCTGCAGCGCGTACAGATCCTCGGTCACGCTGCCCAGGTCTACCGCATCGCGGCGACCGCGCGCGCCTCGCCCTGAGCGGGCTGAGCGGGCTGAGCGGGCTGAGCGGCAGCAGCGGCCGGCCCGGGCTGGGCAGGCACCCGGGACGGACGGCCGAACTCCACCACCGATACCCCGCCCACGCCCTCGGCGACCGCCGGGTCGTGGGCCGTCGCCAGCAGCCGGATGTGCCCGCGCTCGGCCGCCTGGCTGGCCAGGTCCAGCAGTTGGCGGGTCTGGGCGCGGTCGAGGCCCAGGTCGAGTCCGTCCGCGAGGACGGTCAGTGCCTGGAAGGCGGGCAGCAGTTCACCGCTGGTGTCCACCTCCAGCACGTCGGGGCCGGTGAGCAGCACCAGGCCCAGGGCCAGGAAGCGCAGTTCGCCATCGCCGAGCCGGTCCACCGGCACCATTCCGAGCGGGCCCCGGTCGACGGCGGCCAGCACACCTGAACCCTCAGGCCCCACAGGCACGGTCGTCAGCCCCTCCACCGGCCCGCTGCACACCGCTCGCATCGCCCGGACCAGGGCGGCATGCCGCGTCCGGCACTCGCCCTCGGTACGGTGCAGCACGGCCGAGAGGTTGTCGCAGGCCTTGCGCAGCATGCCGTCCTTCACCGCCACCGGCTGCCTCATCCGCTGCGGCAGCGGCTCCACGGCGAACACCCCGCGCAGGGCCACCACCATCTGCTCGGCGCCCGCCAGCACCAGCCGCTGCCCCTCCGTCGTCCCGGCGACGCGCAGCGGCAGCAGTGCGGTGGCCAGCCGGTCGTCCGGCAGCGGCGCCCTGGTCACCGGTACGGCTCCCGCCGTGTGCCAGGCGGCCTGGACCGTACGCCGTCCCGGGTCGCGCAGCGCCGTCGTCAGCAGGGTCTCGCCGGCTCCGGTCAACCGCTCGCCCACGATGCGCAGTTCAGGCTCGGTCTGGACGGCGACGTCCAGCCTGACCGGACCCAGCGGTCCGTCGGCCGTGCAGCCGATCCGGAATCCCCGGCGTCCCTCCGCGTCCGGCTGCGCCCCGTGCGGCACGCATGCCCCGACCCCGCCCCGTACGACCCCGGCCTCGGCGGCGAGCACCTCGCTCAGTTCGTCACCGCCCGCCAGGCGGCCGAGTACGGCCAGGGCCTCCAGGACGCTCGACTTGCCGGTCCCGCTCGGGCCCGCAAGCAGCGTGAGGGGGCCCAGCGCGAAGCTCGCGCCGCGATGCGACTTGAAGGCGGACAGCCGCAGTTCGGTGACGATCGGGCGCTCACTCTTCGCGTTCATGCCCGCGAACGTATCGACGCATCCGGCCGCCGAACCGTTTCCCCGGTTCCCCGTCCTCCGAATGGACGACCTCCGGCAGGATCATCCGCATGAAGATCGTTGACGCAAGTCCCGCCTCCGGCCTCGAACTCACCGCCTTCGGCAGCTCCGGCGTCCGCCACGTCCGGGTCCACGCCGGCACGGAGGGCGCCGTCTCGACCGGCGTCATGCACCTCGCGCCCGGCGGCCGCATCGGCCGGCATGAGGCGCCGGTACCGCAGGTCCTCATCGTGGTGGCGGGCCAGGGGCACGTCAGCGGCGCCGACGGCGTCCCGCGCCGCATCGCCGCCGGTCAGGCCGCCTGCTGGAGTGCCGGCGAGGACCACGAGACCTGGACCGGCAGCGGCCTCACCGCCTTCGTGGTCGAGGCGCAGGCCCCGCACCCGGCGGAGATCCTCGGCAGGGCCCTGAACGGCGAGGACTGAGCTACGGTGCCGGTATGGCGACGACGACGTACGTGGCGCTGCTGCGCGGCATCAATGTCGGGGGCAATGTCCGCCTCCCCATGCAGTCGCTGCGCGAACTGCTCGACGGGATGGGCGCGACGGCGGTACGTACGCACCTCCAGAGCGGCAACGCCCTGTTCGACCACGCCTGGGCGGAGCCCGAGCGGCTCGCGGCGGAGCTCAAGGACCGTATCGAGGGTGAACTGGGGCTCCGGGTGCCGTGCATCGTGCGGGAGGCGGCGGAGCTGCGCGGGGTGATCGAGCGGAATCCCTTCGAGATGACGGGGATCGAGCCGGCGCGCTTCCTGGTGACGTTCCTTTCCGGGCCGGTGGACACCGACAAGCTGAAGGACCTGGACCCGGCCGTTTTCGCACCGGACGAGTTCCGCGCCGGCGAGCGCGAGATCTACGTCCACTGCCCGAACGGCATCCAGAAGACCAAGCTCTCCCACGCCCTGTGGGAGAAGCGCCTCGGGCTCACCGCCACGGCCCGCAACTGGAACACCGTCACCAAGCTCGCGGCTCTCGCAGGCGTGGGGTAGGACCCGGACCGGACGCTTCGGCCGGCGCCGAAGCAATCCGGCCCTACCGTCGGGGCCATGACCAGCTCCGTGCACCGGTTCGGCCGGTACGCCGACGTCCGAGCCGCCCTCGCCGACCCGCATCTCGTACCGCCGCCCGCCGAGTCCGGTCCTCCCGGTGGCATGGCCTGGCTGCGCGCAACGGTGGCCCGGTTCAGCGCGGGCGAGACCCACGCCCGCCGCCGGGCGCTGGTGGAGTCCGACCTCGCCCGCCTGGACCCGGCGGCGCTGCGCGAGGCCGTGGAGTCCGGCCCCGACGGCGACGCCCGCCTGCTGGTGGTCCGTACCCTCGCCGAGGGACTGGGCGCCTCCCGGAGCCTGACGCCATCGCGAAGGCGATCACCGTCATCGCGGGGGTGTACTTCGGCGGGGACGACCAGGACGCCGACGCGGCCGTGGCCTGGCTGCTGCCCCGGATGCTGCAGCCCCGGATGCTGCAGCCCGAGCCGTCGGACGCCCAACTCGAGCTCGCCGCCAACCGGATCGGGCTCCTGTTGCAGGCATGCGACGCCACCGCCGGCCTGGTCGACCGCACCCGGCGCGCGGCCGACGGCCGCCCAGCCACGCTTCCCACCGAGGCGCTGCTGGCCGAGACCCTGCGACACGGCCCCCCGGTACCGGCGTTGCGCCGGGTCGCCGTCCGTGACACCCGCCTGGCCGGGACCGAGATCGCCGAGGGCGACGTGGTGGTCCTGGACGTCGCCGTGGCCAACCGGGACCCGGAAGTCTTCGCGGACGCCGGGACCTTCGACCCCGAACGGTCCGGCCCACCTCCTCTGACCTTCGGCAGCCGGCCCCGCCTCTGCCCGGGAAGGGAGCACGCCCTCGCCCTCGCGGCCGGCATCCTGGACCGGGCTGCGACGAACCGGACCCCCGCCCCCGCCGAGGCCGTTCTCGGTCGAAGGCGCCGGCGGGGCGCGGCGACAGCCGCGCTGAGGCCGCAACGGCAGGGAGGCAATGAGGCATTGCCCTCCGCCGCCCGGTTTCAGGGCGCTGAAACCATCGTGAAACCGCGCTGAATGCGCCCTGCCGCAACCTCCTCGGCATGACGACAACGACATCGCACTCACCCGCCATCGCGGCCACGGGGCTGCGCAAGGCATACGGGGACAAGACGGTCCTCGACGGCATCGACCTGACGGTGCCGGCCGGCACGGTCTTCTCCCTGCTCGGCCCGAACGGCGCCGGCAAGACCACCGCCGTCAAGATCCTCTCCACCCTCATCACCGCCGACGCCGGCGACCTGCACGTCGGCGGCCACGACCTGGCCGCCGACCCGCAGGCCGTGCGGGCCGCGATCGGCGTCACCGGTCAGTTCTCCGCCGTCGACGGCCTGATCACCGGCGAGGAGAACATGCTCCTCATGGCGGACCTGCACCACCTCTCCCGCAGCGAGGGCCGCCGTACCGCCGCCGAACTCCTTGAGCGCTTCGACCTGGTGGAGGCCGCGAAGAAGCCCGTCTCCACCTACTCCGGCGGCATGAAGCGCCGCCTCGACATCGCCATGACGCTGGTCGGCAATCCGCGGATCATCTTCCTCGACGAGCCGACCACCGGCCTCGACCCGCGCAGCCGCCACAACATGTGGGGGATCATCCGCGAGCTGGTCTCCGACGGCGTCACCGTCTTCCTCACCACCCAGTATCTGGACGAGGCCGACGAACTCGCCGACCGCATCGCGGTACTGAACGACGGCAAGATCGCCGCCGAGGGGAGCGCCAACGAGCTGAAGCGACTCATCCCGGGCGGGCACGTACGGCTGCGGTTCTCCGACCCGTCCGCGTACCAGTCCGCCGCCGTAGCCCTGCGCGAGGTCACCCGGGACGACGAGGCGCTGGCGCTGCAGATCCCCAGCGACGGCAGCCAGCGCGAGCTGCGCGCCATCCTCGACTGGCTGGACTCGGCCGGCATCGAGGCGGACGAGCTGACCGTGCACACCCCCGACCTCGACGACGTGTTCTTCGCCCTGACCGGCGGCACCAACGTCCCCAGCCAGCCCAACCAGCCCAACCAGCCCAAGGAGACCGTCCGATGAGTGCCCTCTCCCTCGCCGTCCGCGACTCGAACACGATGCTGCGCCGCAACCTGCTGCACGTACGGCGCTACCCGTCCATGACCCTGAACCTGCTGCTCACGCCGATCATGCTGCTGCTGCTCTTCGTCTACATCTTCGGAGACGCGATGAGCGCGGGCATCGGTGGAGGCGGCGCGGACCGCTCCGACTACATCGCCTACATCGTCCCGGGCCTCCTGGTGATGACCATCGGCAGCACCGTGATCGGGGCCGCGGTGTCCGTCTCCATGGACATGACCGAGGGCCTCATCGCCCGCTTCCGTACGATGGCGGTCTACCGCGGGTCGGTGCTCATCGGGCACGTCGTCGGCAGTGTGCTGCAGGTGCTCGCCAGCCTGGTCCTCGTCGGTGCCGTCGCCGTGGCCATCGGCTTCCGGTCCACCGACGCCACGGCCCTGGAGTGGCTGGCGGCGTTCGGACTGCTCGCGCTGTTCGCCCTGGCACTCACCTGGATCGCGGTCGGGATGGGCATGGCCAGCCCGAACCCCGAGGCTGCGAGCAACATGGCAACGCCGCTGATCCTCCTCCCGCTCATCTCGAGCGCCTTCACCCCGGCCGACACGATGCCGGGCTGGTTCCAGCCGATCGCCGAGTACCAGCCGTTCACGCCGGCCATCGAGACCCTGCGCGGCCTGCTGCTCGGCACCGAGATCGGCAACAACGGGTGGATCGCGATCGCCTGGTGCGTCGGCCTGGCCGCGCTCGGCTACCGCTGGTCGATGGCGTCGTTCAACCGCGACCCGAAGTAACCGCCATGACAGCGCGGGCTGCCTCCCGCAACTCGTCCCGCTCCAGGGCGGCGTACTCCGACACCGCGTCGGCGTACGCCGCCCTGTCGGCGTCCTGGGCCGCCTTCCGGGCGCGGTCCGCCGACATCGTCGGCTGGAAGTCGCGCAGCACCCGCAGCCGTTCGGCCAGCGCGATCATCCGTACGGCACCGGCGTCGCCGGACGCGAGCCCCGCCATACCAAGGGCGTGCAGCCCCGTCCCGAACACAGGGAGCTCCATGGGCGAGCGGGACGGACCGGAGAGCAGGGTCCGCAGCCGCTGCCGCAGCCGATCGACCACCTCCACGACGAGCCCGAGTCGGCCGGCGTGCGCGTGCGCCGTCACCGCCGCCGACTGGATCTGCAGCAGCCACCGGTCGAAGAAGGGGTCGTCGCTGTGCATCGAGCCGGCCTCGGGCATCCGCTCCACGTTGCGGCGCCACAGGCCGAGCCCGACCTCCGTCAGTCCGCGGGCGAGCGCGATCTCGGCGCGGCCGCCGAAGTCGGGGCTGTAGAAGTCGTCCTTCTGCGGGGTGTTGTCGCCCTCCGCCTGCCGCAGCCAGTACTCGGCCTCGTCGGGGTCGCCACGATGCAGGCAGGCGAGGACAAGGCCCCAGCGGACGCCGATGGAGTCCTGCTCGTCGCCGAGCCGCGGCAGCGCCTCGAGCGCCGCCTTGAGGTGCCCGTAGGCGGCCTCGCCCTGCTCCATCTGCAAGCACAGCTCGCTCAGCCGGGCGTGGCCCATGACCTGAAGGAACGGGTTGTCCACCGGCGCCAGGGCGGCGATGATCCGGCGAGCCGAGGCGAGCGCGCGGTCGATGTCGTGCTCGTACTCCCAGACGTAGGTGGCGACGCACTCGGCGATGCCTGCGAGCAGCGGCTGCCGACTGTCGCAGAGCCCCCGCAGCACGTCGTAGTCGGGAGGCAGCATCTCAGGGACTGCGCTCAGCACTACCGCGAAGGCCCGCAGCAACGTGTCCGGCGGGGCCGGGGGCAGCCGCCGGAGGGTGACAAGCTGGCGTACGGCGACCGGGCCATAGCCCATGAACAAGCTCGCCGTGCACAACACCGCGGCGGCGCGGGCGACTTCGACGTATTCGGGCTCGGGGTAGTAGTGCGACAACGGCGGGCCGGTGTCCGCGGCGAGGGCGGCGAGGCGGGGGTAGCTGGAGCCGGTGGACCACAGGGCGGTGAGGACGGCGGTGAGGGCGGCGGTGGTGGGGCCGTCCGTACGGGCCAGGGCGTGCCGCAGGGCCAGCACGAGGTTGTCCTGCTCGGCCCTTATGCGCTCCCAGGCGTCCCGTGGTGCCGAGCCGAAGAACCAGTCGTGGTACGCGACCCCGAAGTCCCGTGCCCAGGCGAGGAACCGGCCGACGGCCTCCTCGTCCTCGCCCGCCTCCGCGCGCCGGGCCGCGCTGAACTCCCGTACGGTCTCCAGCATCCGGAACCGCACACCGGCCGGGGTTTCGGCAACGGTGATCAGCGACTGACCGGCCAGCTGCTCCAGCAGGAACAGCGCATCCTCGCCCAGCACCTGCTCCGCCGCATCGCCGGAGAAGCCACCGGGGAAGACGGACAGCATGCGCAGCGCGGCCCTGGCTTCCTCGTCGAGCAGGTTCCAGCTCCAGTCCACGACCGCGTGCAGCGTGCGGTGGCGCTCAGGAACGTCCCGCGCCCCGCCGCGCAGCAGTGCGAACCGGTCGCCGAGGCGGCGGGCGATCTCCGGCACCGACAGCACCCGCACCCGCGCCGCGGCCAACTCCACAGCGAGTGGCAGCCCGTCTAGGTGGCGGCACAGCTCGGCCACCGCGTCCGGCGGCAGCTCCACGCCGGGCCGGGCGGCCCGGGCCCGCTGCGTGAACAGCTCGACCGAGGTGTCGAGACCGAGCTCCGGCAGCGCGTACACCGCCTCCGAGGTGAGGCCCAGCGGGGACCGGCTGGTGGCGAGCACCCGCAGGTCCTTCGAGGACGAGACCAGAGCCTGCACGAGGTCGGCGGCGCCCCGGATGACCTGCTCGCAGTTGTCGAGGACCAGCAGCGCCGCCCCGGAGCCGAGCACGCCGAGGATGCCGGACACCGGGTCGGCCGAGGCGTGGCCGCTCACGGCGCCGGGCCGCCCCTCGCCCGCGCCGAGCACGGACGCCACCTCCGCGGCCACGTCCTCGTCCGCGGTGACGCCGGCGAGCGGCACGAAATACACCACACGCTGCTCGGCCCGGCGGCTGACGGCGTGCGCGAGCCGGGTCTTGCCGAGGCCGCCGGGGCCGACGACGGTGACGGCACGGGAGGCGCGCAGCAGCCGCTCCACCGCCGCGATGTCCTCGTCCCGGCCGAGGAGCGGGTTCGGCTCGTGCGGCACGCCGTGCCTGACCACAGGTGCCTCGCCGCGCAGCAGCTCCTGCTGTACGGCCTTGAGCCCGGCGCCCGGATCGGTGCCGAGCTCGTCGCGCAGCTCACGGCGGTACGCCTCGTACCGCATCAGCGCGGCGGACGGGCCCGCCGTCGCCGCCTCGCCGCGCAGCAGCTCGGCGAGCAATTCCTCGTCGCGCGGATGCTCCGAGACGGCCACGGCCAGCGGCCCGGCCGCCTCCGCGTGCCGCCCCAGCCGGGCGAGCGCGAGCGCCTGCGCGCGTACGAGCGTGTCGCGGACAGGGGCGCGCTCGGTGCGCAACGCGGCTACGGGGTCGTCGGTGTCGCCGGCCCCGTCAGGGGTGCCCTTCCACAGCGCGAGCCCGGCCTCGGCCGCAGCCAGCGATCCCGCGTGGTCCCCGGCCCTGGCCCGGTCCGCGCCGGCGGCGGCGTGCAGCAGCAGGGCGGAGCTGTCGACCTGGTCCTCGGCGAGGGTGAGCCGGTATCCGGTCGGCGTGATGGCGATGACGTCGGCGCCCAGCTGCGCCCGCGCCCTGGACACGAGGACCTGCAGCGCCTTTCCCGGCTGCCCCGGCAACTCGTCCGGCCACAGCCCTGCCACCAGCCGCTCGATGCTGCAGCCCGTGCGCAAGTCGCCCGCGAGCAGCGCGAGGAGACCGCGAAGCCGGGGCGCGGTGACCTCCTGTCCGCGATAGGCGACACGCGGCAGCAGAGTCAGGTCGGTAGTCACCCGTGCAGATTAGCCAAGGCCCGGCCGCCGGAACCCCCACCGCGGGCCGAACTCCCGCTGCCCGGGCGGCTGCCGCCGCCGCGCCGATCGTTCCTGGACCCGGCTGCCGGCCACCGGCGGCAAAGGATCGTGGCGACGAGGTCAGCCGGCTGCTGGTCGACCGGCTGCGCTCCCTGCACCCAGCGAGCGCCTGAGGAAGTCCAGCTGAACCCGCAGCTGGGTGTCCGCCACCCCTGGCCGGGCGATGAGGTGGCCCACGCCGGGCAGCAGCAGCACGCTGTGCGGCCGGCCCGCGGCGAGCAGCGCCGCCGAGAGGCGCAGCGTGTGGGCGGGGGCCACATTCTCGTCGAGGAGTCCGTGGATGAGCAGCAGCGGGCGGGTCAGCTGCTGGGCGACCGGGAGCAGGGAGCTGCGCTCGTAGTTGTCGGGGTGGAGGTCCGGGTGCCCGAGGAAGCGCTCCTCCCAATACGAGTTGTACAGCCGCCGGTCGGTGGGCGGCGCGCCCGCGACGGCCGCGTGGAACACGTCGGGGCGGTGCAGGACGGCGCCCGCCGCCAGGTAGCCGCTGAACGACCAGCCCCGGATGCCCACCCGGTCCAGGTCCAGCGCGTCGTACCGTTCGGCCGCGGCGTGCAGCGCGTCGACCTGGTCGGCCAGGACGGGGGCGAGCCGGTCGCCGCGGATGCCCCGCTGCCACCGCACCCCGCGCCCGGGCGTCCCGCGGCCGTCCGTGGCCAGCACGGCGAAGCCCTGCTCGGCGTACCACTGGCACACCGCGGCGTCCCAGCGGTGCCCCTTGGTCACCACCTGCATGCCGGGCCCGGCGTACGGATTGAGCAGCACCGGCAGCTTTCCCGAGCCCGGCTCGTACCAGGAGGGCAGGTGCAGTCGGCTGCGCAACTGACGCTCCCCGAGCACCAGGTGCACCTCCCGGGACGGGACCGACGGCTGCTCCGCCAGGACCGCGATCCGGCCCGCCGGTTTCCCGCCCCGGAACACCGTCACGGTGTGCCCCTCCGGTGTGCTGCTGTCCAGGACGAGCGTGTCTCCTCCGGCGGCGGCCGTGTGCACTCCCGGTTCCCGCGTCAGCTGTTCGAAGCCGCGCCCCGGTTCGTACGACCAGACGTGCACCTCCGTCGGCTCCTCGCTCGCGGTGAACAGCACCCGCTCCCCCACCGCCCCCAGTACCTCGCGCACGTGCCACTCGGGCGGCGGGAATGCGCTGCCGATCCGGATCGTGCGCACGTCGCCGCGCACGTGCGGGAGCACCGGCACCCCGGAGGCGGTGTGCAGCGGGGCGCCGGGCGGGAACTCCACCCAGGCGTCGTCGCTCTGCCGGGACACCGGTTCGACGCCGCCGGTCGCCGGGTCGACCCGCACGACCCACATCGTGCGCTGGTCCCGGGTCTGGATGCCCACCACCGGGCCGACGCTCTGCCAGCCGGCCCTGACGACGTACTCGAAGGCGCGACCCCACGCGCCGGGTGCGTCTGGTGCCTGTCGCGGCAGCCTTACGGGCGTCCGAGCGCCGGCGGTCGTGACCAGGTGCAGCGTGGTGTGTGCGTTGGCGGTGCCGGCCGCCGGATAGCGAATCGACCGGGGCGGTTGAGTGGGGTCCGACGGGTCGCCGATGTAACGGCGTTCCACCATCGAGGTGTCGACCCTGGTCATCAGCAGCGCATCGCTGTCCGGCGACCACCAGTAGCCCCGCGACCTGCCGACGTATGTGGCCGCGTTGTCATCGAGGCCGTAACCGACCTCGTCGGCCTCGGGCTCGGCCAGCGCCACGTCCTGCGTCCCGTCGGTGCGTACGACGTGCAGGGCGCCCCCGGTGACGTAGGCGATCAGGCTCCCGTCCGGAGAGGGGCGCGGATCGTCCACCGGCCCGGCGCTCGGGACGCGGCGCGGCTCACCACCGTCCGTGCGTACGGTCCACAGCACGCCGTCCGCGGCGTAGGCCACGACCCGGGCCTCCCGGTCGGCCGCGTAGGCGACCAGCCCGGGCGGATCGGCGAGGATCCGCTCCTCTCCCTTCTCGTACATCCACAGCAGGTTCCGCGGATCGGTCCCGGACACGGACCGCAGAAACAGCACCCGCTCGCCGTCCGGTGAGACGGTGAAGTCGCGCGGGATGCCGAGCGAGAAGCGTCGGGTTCGGGCGAACTGAAGGGGAAATCCATCGGTGTCCATGCTCTTCGGTCTCCGGATCTTTTCGGCTTGGTCCGAACAACAAAAAGGCTCCAGGTCGTTGACCTGGAGCCTGATGATGGAACCGCGTACGGATGCCGAATGCCGAACTCACGCTCTGCGTAAGGGATTGCGTCACTTTACCATCAGCCGCGCCCGCGAGGCGAACGAGTAGCGTGACGGTTTTGATGACCGAGACCTGGGACACGATCGCTGATTGGTATGCGGAACGGGTGCGGACCGGCTCCGCGATGCACGAATTCGCCCGCGATGTTCTGCTCGACAAGCTTCCGGCCGACCTGAGCGGTCAGCGCATCCTGGATCTGGGGTGCGGGGAGGGCCTCATCACACGGGCCCTGGCCGCCCGCGGAGGGGCCGTCGTCGGCATCGACCCGTCGCCTCGCATGATCGGCCACGCCCGGGCCGCCGAGGAGTCCGGTCCTGGCGGCGCCCTCTATGCCGTGGACGACGGGTGCTCCCTGGCCACGGTCGCGACCGGCAGTGTGGAGTGGGTGACCGCTGGGCTGTCCTTGAACAACGTGCCCGACCTGGCGGCTGCGGTCACTGCCGTGCGGAGGGTCCTGGCGCCCGACGGGCATCTGGTCTTCACCGTTCCGCACCCGTGCTTCGAGGCGCCGCAGGCACAGTGGGGCGACCGCGGAGGCGGGACGCCGGGGCGCATCGTCGGCAACTACCTCGCCGAGGGATTCTGGCGGTCGGCCAACCCGGAAGGGGCCCGTCGGGCCGGGAACCAGCACCGGACGCTCTCCACTTACATGACGGTGCTGGTCGAGCAGGGGTTCACGATCGAGGGTGTGGCAGAGCCGGCCCCGGACGCTCGGGTGGTTGCCGAGCAGCCGTTGCGGGCCGGGCTGCCGCCGTTCCTGGTCGTCAGTGCTCGGCCGGGTGGTCCCAGAGGGCGGTGCTGTGGGTGTCGATGAGGGCGCGGATGCGGGTGAGGGCGTCGGGGGCGGGTTGTGGGTCGAGGCGGCGGCCGTCGCGGAGGCGGAGGGCGATGTGGTCGGAGGCGGCTTCCTTGGGGCCGATGACGGCTTGGTAGGGGACGAGGCGGGCGTCGCGGATGCGGGCGCCGAGGGTGCCGCGGTCGGGGGCGGAGGTGTCGGCGCGGAGGCCGAGGGTGGCGCAGTGGCGGGCGAGGGCCGCGGCGTTGGGGAGCTCGGCGTCGGAGATCGGGAGGATCATGAGTTGGGTGGGGGCGAGCCAGGCGGGGAAGGCGCCGGCGTGGTGTTCGATGAGGTGGGCGACGGCTCGTTCCACGCTGCCGATGATGCTGCGGTGGACCATGACGGGGCGGTGTTTCGCGCCGTCCGCGCCGATGTAGTGCAGGTCGAACTGCTCGGGCTGGTGGAAGTCGACCTGGACGGTGGACAGGGTGGACTCCCGGCCGGCGCCGTCGGTGACCTGGACGTCGATCTTGGGGCCGTAGAAGGCGGCCTCGCCCTCGGCGGCCTCGTAGGGCAGGCCGGAGCGGTCGAGGACGTCGGTCAGCAGGGCGGTGGCTCGCTGCCACAGCTCGGGGGCGGCGACGTATTTCCCGCCGGGGCCGGGGAGGGAGAGGCGGTAGCGGGTCGGGCTGATGCCGAGCGCTTCGTACGCCTGGCGGATCATCTCCAGGGCGGACCGTGCCTCGTCGGCGGCCTGGTCCAGGGTGCAGAAGATGTGCGCGTCGTTGAGCTGGATGGCCCGGACGCGGGTCAGTCCGCCGAGCACGCCCGACAGTTCGGAGCGGTACATGCCGCCCAACTCGGCCATGCGCAGGGGAAGTTCGCGGTAGCTGTGGGAGCGGGAGCGGTAGATCAGGGCGTGGTGGGGGCACAGGCTCGGGCGCAGGACGACCTGCTCGCCGCCGAGATCCATCGGGGGGAACATGTCGTCGCTGTAGTGCGACCAGTGCCCGGAGATCTCGTACAGCTCGCGTTTGCCGAGCACCGGCGAGTACACGTGCCGGTAGCCCGCGCGCCGCTCGGCGGTGCGGATGTACTCCTCCAGGGTGTGCCGTACGGTCGCGCCGTCGGGCAGCCAGTACGGCAGTCCCGCGCCGATCAGGGGGTCGGTGTCGAACAGGCCGAGCTCGCGGCCGAGCTTGCGGTGGTCATGCATGGCGATCTCCTCGCGGCGGATGTCGGGCGAGGCGAGTGACCGCAAGACGAAGCCCCGGGGCACTCGCCCCGGGGCTTCGGACTGAGACAGCTGTCAGCGCGCCGGGACACTCTCCGGCGTCGTCGTCATAGCGGCGCGCTTCATGCCGCCAACGTTACCAGGGCACGGCGACGCCCGCGTCCGCCAGAATCGGCGCATGCTGAGAATCGGGTCTGTGGTGATGGGCGTCTCGGATGTGCCGCGCGCGGCCGCCTTCTGGATGGAGGCTCTGGGATACGTCCCGCGCGAGGAGATGGAGGACGACTGGGCGCTGCTGGTGCCGGCGGACGGGCGGCCCGGCGTGCAGCTGGCGCTCGGCCTCAGCGAGACGCCGCTCCAGGAGCATCCGCGGGTCCATCTGGATCTGTACGCGGGGGACGCGGCCGCCCAGGCCGCCGAGGTCGAGCGGCTGGTGTCGCTGGGCGCCCAGCGCGTCGACTGGGACCTCTATCGGGACGACGCCGACTTCGTCGTGCTCGCCGATCCCGAGGGCAATCGCTTCTGCGTCATCGACACATCAGCCTCAGCGTGAACCAGGGCACGGTGTCGCCGGGCAGCAGGTACTTCTCGACCTCGACGAATCCATGCCTCTGCGCGAACCGCAGTCCGTCCGGGTTGGATGCCAGGACCACCGTCTCGATCACGTCGGCGCCGAGCTTTCGGGCCTGTGCCAGGCCCTGTTCGTAGAGTTCTCCGCCGAATCCCTGCCCGCGGTGGGCGGGCAGCACTCGGGCGTTCACGGTGGCCGTCGACGGGTCGTCGCTCGTGGGGGGGCGTACCGTCATGCAGCCGACGAGGACGTCGTCGAGATACGCGACGTCCAGCCGGTTGCGCTGCGCACGCTCACGCACCTCGTCGAGGGACAGGACGGCGGTGGGGATGATCAGGTTGTGGACGTAACGCCAGTCCTGAAGCATGGCATCGTCGTCGTCCACGCGGGCAATGCGGAGGTTGGACACCGGGACAGGAAATCGCACGCATCAGGTTCGGTCAACTGCGATTACCGCCCAAGCAACCCCCTGATCGGGTGACGGGCTCTATGGTCTGTTGCCATGCAAGGGGCGGCCGTCATCGACAGCGTTTCCGGGGCCGCCGGTAGGTCGCCGGGCCGATTCGCGTGGCTGAGGCGGCACCGGCGGTGGCTGTTCGCGCTCGCGGTGGTCGCGCTGCTCGCCGAGATGGCGGCGGCGATGGTGACGACGGCCGTGGAGCAGACGCCGACCATCGACGAGCCGGTGTACGTGGGCACGGCGGTGGTCTACGTGCAGCAGCACAGCCTTCGCTACAACCCCGAGCATCCGCCGCTGGGCAAGTTGATCATCGCGAGCGGGGTGGCGTTCGCCCACCCGCGCCTGGACCCCGCCTTCGTCGGCGACCAAACGGCGCTCGGGCGGCATCTGTTGTACGAGTCGGGCAATGATCCGGGGCGGCTGATGCTGCTGGCGCGACTGCCGGTGATCGTGCTGACGCTGCTGTTCGGGCTGGTGGTCCTCGCGTTCGCCCGGGACCTCGTCGGCTCCGGGGGCGCCTTGGTGGCGCTCGCCCTGTACACGTTCTCGCCGGACATGATCGCGCACGGGTCGTTGGCCACGCTCGACGTACCGGAGGCAGGCTTCCTGCTGACGTCGGTCTGGCTGCTGTGGCGGGCACGGCTGCGGCCGCTCCGCTACCTCCCGCCCGCCGGGGTGGCGCTCGGTGCGGCCGTGGCCACGAAGATGAGCGCGTTGCCTGCGGTTCCGGTGCTGATGCTGCTGGCCGTCCTGTCGGTCCGGCACGCCCGCCGGAGGCACGGCCTCGGCACCCGGGGGCCGGAGCGCAGAGCGCTACTCGCGCTCGGCGTGGCGGCGGCGGTCGGCGTGGCGCTGGTCGCGGTCGCCGTGGTGTGGGCCGCCTACCTCGCCGTCGATCCCCGGTTGCGGTGGACGGCGCCCGCGAACCTGCCGGCCGTTCACGGGTTGCGCGCGCTTGCCGTCGGTTGGCTGCCGTTCCCGCAGCCGTACCTGGACGGGATGCGCGTCCAGTTCGGCTTCGAGGACGCGACGTGGAGCAGTTTCCTGTTCGGCCGGCACTACTACGGTTCGCTCTGGTACTACCTGCCGGCCGCGCTGCTGGTGAAGACGCCGCTGGGCATGCTCGCGCTGTGGGCGGCCGGGGCCGTCGCGCTCGTGACGCTTCCCCGGCTTCGGCCCGCGGCACCGTACGTGCTCGTCCCCACAGCCGTGCTGCTGGCCTCGGCCATGACCGGGTCCCGCAACCTCGGTGTGCGGTATGCCCTCTTCGTTCCGATGTTCCTGGCGGTCGGGGCGGCCGGTGTGGTCGCGGTCCGATGGCGGTGGGCGCGTGTCGTCACGGCGGCGCTGGTCTTGTTCGTCGCGGTGAGCTCGCTGCGTACGTACCCGTACTACCTGCCGTACTCCAACGAGGCGTTCGGCGGGCCGTCGAAGACCCATCTGCGCCTGCACGACTCGAACGTCGACTGGGGTCAGGACCTGGGGCGGCTGGCGGACCGGCTCCGGCAGCGGTACCAGGGCGAGAGGATCTGGCTGGTCTACAAGGGCAGCGGCGTGCCGTCCTCCTACGGCATCGAGGCGTCCGACCCGCGCACGGTGTCCACGAGCGAGGTCCACGGGGTGCTCGTCGTATCGGATTCCGCGGTCGCCAAGGCCGAGGGGCGGCTGGCAGCGCTGATCGACAGCAGCAAGCCGATCGACGAGGTCGGCCACTCGATCACGATCTATCGCCGGTGATTGAACTGAAGCCACCGGCGAGCCGTACCGGATGGTGGCGGCCCCGACTTCGCGAGCCTGGTCCGCCGCGCCGCACCGGGCTTCGCAGGGAAGGATCTCGCATTGTCGTTCATCACGCGCTCTCGTCGGCTGCCGGATACGGACGAGGCGACCACGGAAGAAGGCCCGACGCCGGACGACACTGCTCCTGACGACCAGGACGGGGTCATCGCACAAGAGCCGGACGAGGCCGTCACCGAAGAGACCGAAGAGGCCGTCACCGAAGAGGCCGTCACCGACAGGGCTGCCGCACAAGGCGGTTGGCGAGGCAGGCACCCGGCCGCGGCGCAGACCATGGCGAGGGTGACCACGGTTCTGGCCGGCGTGCTGGTGCTCGGCGCGATCCTCGTGCCGAACCGGCTCTCCCACATCACGCCCGCCTCGTTCGCGCGCATACCGGTGGAGGGGGTCCTCGGCGCCGCCGTGCTGCTCGTTCTGCCGCCGAAGGTGAGGCGGGTGGCGGCGGTGCTGGGCGGGACGGTCCTCGGCCTGCTGACCATCCTGAAGTTCCTCGACATGGGCTTCTACTCGATTCTCGTCCGGCCCTTCGACCTCGTTCTCGACTGGGTCCTGCTCGCCAACGCCGAGGAGTTCGTCAAGGAGTCGGTCGGCCAGGCCGGCGCGATCGCCGCCGTGGTCGGCGTCGTGATCCTCGCCCTTGCCCTACCCGTCGTCATGACGCTGGCGGTCCTCCGGTTGAGCCGGCTCATGGCCAGGCACGGCACCGCGGCGACCCGTGGCCTCCTGGTGCTCGGGACCACCTGGGTCGCCTGCGCCGCCCTCGGCGCGCAGGTCGCGGGCGTGCCGATCGCGACCAGCGGCTTCACGCAGTTCGTCGACAACCGTGTGAAGCAGGTGAACGCGAGCATCAACGACGAGCGCGTGTTCGCCCAGCAGGCCTCCGTCGACGCCTTCAGCAAGACCCCGCCGAACCAGCTGCTGACCGGGCTGCGCGGCAAGGACGTGATCTTCACCTTCATCGAGAGCTACGGCCGCAACGCGGTCCTGGACGACCCGGTGATGGCGGCGTCGGTCGACAAGGTGCTCGCGAACGGGACGAGCCGGCTGAAGAAGGCCGGGTTCTCCTCCCGCAGCGCCTGGCTCAAGTCGCCGGTCACGGGCGCCGGCAGCTGGCTGGCCCACTCCACCTTCGGGTCGGGCCTGTGGATCGACAACCAGCAGCGCTACCGCAGCCTCACCAACAGCAACCGCATGACCCTCACCAGCGCCTTCCAGCGCACCGGCGCCTGGCGGACGGTCGGCATCGTGCCCGGCGTCCGACGGGCGTGGCCGGAGGGGAAGTTCTTCGGCCTGGACCACATCTACGACTCCACGCACCTCGGATACAAGGGCCCGTACTTCAGCTGGACGCCCGTGCCCGACCAGTTCAGCCTGGCGGCCTTCGAACGCCTGGAGCACGGCAAGAAGAACCACGAGCCGCTGATGGCTCAGATCATCCTGGCCTCCAGCCACAACCCCTGGGCACCCATCGCCAAAACGGTCGGCTGGGACCAGCTGGGTGACGGCACGATCTTCAACGCCATCAAGGCGGCGGGCAAGGACCCCAAGGAGGTGTGGAAGGACCCCAAGAAGGTGCAGAACGAGTACCGGCGGGCCATCGAGTACTCGCTGAACAGCCTCATCGACTACGTGGCGAAGTACGGCGACAAGAACACCGTGCTCGTCTTCCTCGGCGACCACCAGCCCGTCCCGACGGTCGTCGGCGACAACGCCAGCCGGGACGTACCGATCTCGATCGTCGCCCACGACCCGGCCGTGCTGGACCGGATCTCCACCTGGAACTGGCAGGACGGCCTGCAGCCCGACGCCAAGGCCCCCGTCTGGCGGATGGACAGCTTCCGCGACCGCTTCCTGACCGCCTACGGCCCGAAGGGCGGCTCCACCGCGACCCCGTGAACCGGGTGACGTACCGCCGCTCGCGTCAGCAGCGCATCAGCGCATGACGAGGACCAGCTTGCCGGTCGTACGGTGCGAGTCGCCGAGTTCGTGGGCCTTGGCCGCCTCGTCGAGGGTGAAGGTGTCGGCGACCGCGGCGCGCAGTTTGCCCGCGCGGGCCAGGTCCGCGATGGCCTTCATGCCGCCGTGGTCGTGCTCGACGAGCATGCGCTCCACGCGTACGCCGCGCCGCGAGGCCACTTCGGTGAGGTCGGGCTGGCCGAGGGACAGGATGGACACCACTGTGCCGCCCCTGCGCAGAACGCGCAGGGAGCGGCTGCAGTTGTCGCCGCCGAGCGTGTCGAGGACGACGTCGATGTCGCCGACGGCCTCGGCGAAGTCGGTGGCGCGGTAGTCGATGACCTCGTCCACGCCCAGCGCCCGCAGGAAGTCGTGCTTCGGCGCGCTGGCCGTCCCGACGACGTACGCGCCCCGGGCCTTGGCTATCTGCACCGCGAGGTGACCGACCCCGCCGGCGGCGGCGTGGATGAGGACCCGCTGGCCGGGGCGGAGGTCGACGGTCTCGGCCAGGGCCTGCCAGGCGGTCAGGGCGGCCAGCGGCAGGGCCGCGGCCTGTACGTGGTCGAGGGAGGGCGGCTTGAGGGCGAAGGCGCGGGTCGGCCCGGTGACGTACTCGGCGTGGGAGCCGACGCCGTACGGGTAGGGCAGCATGCCGAACACCTCGTCGCCGGGCCGGTAGAGGGTGACGCCCCGCCCGACCGCTTCGACGACGCCGGAAACGTCCCAGCCGAGGGTGTGCGGTGGCTCGCCGAGCAGGCGTAGGGCCCGGTGCTTCCAGTCGGCCGGATTGAGGCCCGCGGCGTGCACCCTGACGAGCAGCTGGCTGAACCCTGGCTCCGGCCGGTCGACCTCGACCACCTTCAGCACCTCGGGGCCCCCGAGGACGTCCTGGCCGACCGCACGCATCGTCAATGATGTGCTCATGAAGGCAAGACTGCCCTCTTACTGTCGCCCGGGAATATCGTCCGCGCGGCATTGTGCGAAAGATCCACGCGGACCGCCGTCCGCACTCTAGAATCCGCTCCCTTGGAGCGGCGCCCCCGCCGGGGGAGGTTCGACGGGGGCACCGCGGTCCTGTGTGGTGGTCCTACGCGCCGGCCAGTGCCGCCACTTCGACACCGGCCAGCAGGAACGCGCCGACGCCGAAGTCGGCGGTGCTGTTGTAGGTCACCGGCTGGCTCGATTCGGGCCGGTCACCGACGTTCTGTACGTAGCCGAGGAACCCGTCCGAGTGGACCGCCTTCGTCACCAGACCGTTCCAGGCGCCAGCGACGACGGGCTGGTACTGCGCGGCCGTGACGAGACCGGTTCGGATGCCGTAGGCCGTGGCGTAGGCGAAGAACGCGGTACCGCTGGTCTCGGGGCCCGGCAGGTGGGCGGCGTCGGCGAGGTTGACGTTCCAGAAGCCGTCCGTGCGCTGGACCTTACGCAGCGCCGTGAGCCCGGCGGTCAGCGTACGGCGGTACTCGGGGGCGTCCCGGTGGGTCGCGGGCAGGGCGCCCAGCACCTTCACGTGGGCCGCCGCCACCCAGCCGTTGCCGCGGGACCACAGCACCGGCAGGCCGTTGGGCGAGGTGATCCCGCCGGGCAGGAACCGCGCGTCGCGGTACCACAGGCCGCTGCCCGTGTCGTACAGGCCCGGGCCGCCCTCCGCGCTCTTGGTGTGGGTGTACAGGCCGTGCAGGGTGTCCGTGAAGGCGGCTTCGCCGCGCAGCACGCCGAGCCGGGCGAACGGCGGCATGGCCATGTGGAGAGCGTCGCACCACGTCCAGTCGTCGTATCCGTCCGGTGCGGCGATCATGCCGCGCAACGACTGCTCGATCGCCGCGATCTTCGCCTGCTCGGGCTCTATCGCATACAGGTCCAGGTAGGTCTGCCCGGCGCAGTGGTTGTCCGCGTGCCGGGTGGTGACGCCGCCGTTCAGCCCGTAGGAATGCTTCTCCGCCCAGCCGCGGGCGTAGGTGAGGTAACGCGGCTCAGCCGTGAGGCGGTGGAGCGCCATGAGACCGCTGAAGAACGTGGCTCGGGCCCACTGGTTGTCACCCGGGTCGGTGTTCGCGCCGATCCAGTGGTCGGCGACCAGACGGAGTACGGACACCACGTCGGCGCGGGTGGGCAGCCGGGCGGCGGCGGCCGCGCTCGCGGGGGACCAGGCGGACAGGGGAGCCGCCAGGGCGGCACTGGCGGCGAGGAACTGACGTCGTCTCATGGGTGACTGCCTTCCGGTTGCGGGTACGTACCGGCTGTTCACATCTATGAATTGCGTTCGTGAACGTGAAGACATGGTTCCAGTCGACCAGTTGGAGTGAAAGAGCCCGGACCCGCCGTTCCCGCCCTGTCCGAAACCCGTCGCCGACGATCCTGAACTCCTCGGCTCAAAACGGGAGTTACCCTTCGTCGCCACGCCGACCCTGTTCCTCAAGGGCTGGAGCCACGGTGGCGCCTTCGCTGCCTTGTCTTAGGCAACCACGCACGCGAGGATCGGGGCATACGCGCGCAACAGGTGCGTGTACCTCGTGAACGGGGCTGCCCGTGACCGACCCCGGAACGACACCCGGAGCCGTGTTCCGGGAGACCACCGCGGAGCCCCGCACCCGGTCCGTGCCGCTCGCCCACCTCTCCCTCGAACTCGGCCATCTGTACATGGAGGACTTCGAAGCCGGACCGGAGCGGCTGCGCGAACACTTCGCACGGGTACGGCCTTGGGCGGACGCGGTACGCGCAGCGGCCGCGACGCGCGGCCGGCAGCCCAGGGTCAGCACCTGCTTCCTCATCGACGACTACTTCGCCCGCCTCTCCTCGCCCGCCGACCTGGTACCGATGCTCCTCGCGGAGGCAGGGCGGGCCGGGTTGACCATCGACTATCTGGCCCGTGAGTCCGGCTGCGCCGTCGCCGACGGTATCGACGTCGCCGCGGCCGTGGAACGCCGTCTGGTCGAATCACCGCCTCCCGGCAGCGACGGCTCCCGGCCGCCGGCCAGGGAGACCGGCTGGCTCGCCAACCGCGAACGCACCCCGGGCACGGCCACGCCGGCGGCCATGGCCACCGTCCCTTCCTGGCAGCCGCCCGAGGAGGATCCCGCGCGCCGCCACCCCGTCTTCCTGGACGTCGAACTCCGCGACGACCAGGACGGCCGCCGGACGTGGTCCTGCGCCTTCCTTGCCGCGGTCTGGCAACTGGCCCGCCTCGGCCTGCTGCGCCACCGCGGTGAGCCCGTACTCCAGCCCCGTCCCCGGCCGGGCGGAGGATTCCCGGCAGACTGGGACGACCTGCCGCCGCTCATCCAGCTCAACGCCTCCGCCGCACCCTTCTCCGCGTACGGCACCTGCTCGGTACTGCCCGTCCGTTTCCTGCCCGTCGAGCACGCCGTCCGGGTCATCCTCGACCACTTCGACGCCGACCCGGGCCCGGCCCGGCAGGTCGCCGACTGCTCCGCCCACGAGGGAATCGCGGTGCCGGACGGGATCCCCGACCGTGCTTCCTACGTTTTCTACGCGGGACCCCTGTGGGAGCGGGCTGATCGGCCGCCTCAGTCATCGGCCTGACCCGGGGGCTCGGCCATCATCTCCAGCGCGCGCAGCGCCATGTGGTCGCGGATGCGGTTGACGCAGGCGTCCCACTGGCGGGTCAGGCCAGGGCAGGACTCGAGGAGGTCCCAGGCGTCCAGGAGCCCGGAGGCGACGGCGGCCCCGGGCATCCACAGATGGACGAGGTGGTCGATGGCCGGACGCAGGCGTCGCAGCGCGGCCCCGCTGCCGCTGCCGGTGCAGGCCCGGTCGGCCACCGAGGCGACCGTGCCGAGCAACCAGTCGTGCAGGGCCAGGTCCTCGCAGAGCGCGGTGAGCTCCTCGGGGTCGGCGTGCAGGTGCGGCGGGACGGACAGACGCAGGGTGCGCAGCTCGTCGTCCACCAGCGTGAAGGCGCCTTCGAAACGGTCTCCTGCGAGGCACGCGGACCAGCGCAGGCGCGAGCGCCGTGCGCGGAAGGCGGGCCTGTGGTCCAGCAACGCGGAGTTCTGGACACGGCCCGTGAGCCACTCGCTGACGGCGCCGGGATCAAGCGCTCCGGGACCGCCGCCCGCCAGGAACCGCGTGGGGAGGTCCCCGTCGCGGCCTCGCCCGCTCACCTCGATGACGCCGGGCCGTTCCAGATAGTGGGCCCAGGCCAGCCGCCGCTCACCGCCCCTGGCGAGTACCGCGCGCGTCGACCCCTGGAGCACCCGGCCGCCCACGACGCAGGCCCTGGCGGCGAGTGTCCCGATACCGCGCGTACGGGCCCCCGATCCGGTGAAGACAGGGCAGTCCACTCCGTGCAGGAGGTCGGCGGACACCGAGCGCTGGACGGGACGCCGATAGGAGCGGACCCGCTGACCCGGGACGATGTCCAGCAGGGCTTCGACCGACGCGGTCCGCATGCTGTGGGAGTTCAGCACCAGACCGGTGCGGACCTCGCCGACCACGATGAGCGAGCCGCCGGGCTCCTGTCCCGTCATGCCGCACCGCCGGCCGGATGTCCGGGGACGGAGGCGTACTCGACACGTTCGGCCAGGCCCACCGGCAGCGTGATGCCCTCGGCGGTGCTGCGTGCGGCCGCCTGCCGCAGTGCCCCGGCATCGGCGGCCGTGTGCCCGAGGATGATCTGCACCGCGTGGGCCGCCGGCAGGTCGCTGCCGCTCAGCACCGAGAACGTGCGGTAGGCGCAGAACGGGGCAGCCCTGGGGTTCAGTTGCACCAGCGGCGGCAGGTCGTCCCAGCCCCGGGGTGGTGTCTCCCAGCTCCACGGACGTGCCCGCAGCACCGCTTCACCCCGGTTCCTCAGCAGTCCGAGCCTGAGCAGTTGCCACACCGCCGAGAGAAACGGGGCCGTCCAGTGCCGTCGCCCATCGGCGTCCTCATGCCACAGCCGGGTGTCGAGGAACACCGAGTGCCGACGCGCCCCGATTTCCAGCGGCGGAGTCCACTCCGGGTCCGGGGACATCGCCTCGGGCGCCCCCGAGTGCGGCGACCGTACGCCGTTGGACAGCCGGTCGGGCTCCGCCGGCGGCGGCTGCGCGCCGGTGCTCCCAACCGCGGGTTCGGGAACCAGCCGTCCCAGCAGCAGCGCGCCGACTCCCACACCCTCCGCTTGGTCGCACCCCGACTCCCGCATCAGGTAGTCGACTTCCAGACCCACTCCGGCGGTGGCGTCCCTGAGCAACTGGACCACCGCGTCGGGTGAGGAGAAACGCGGGAGATGATCGTCGACGAGAACACAGGTGCTCACCCGGAGCCTGCTCCGGCCGGCAGGGGTCATGGCTGCCCGGGCCAGGAGCCCGACCTGAGCGAAGTGATCGCGCAGTCGCTCGGCGCCTGCCTCGAAGTCCTCCCGGTGCAGGTGCCCCAGCTGCACCGAAAGGTGCGCGTACGGGACCGCCTCGGTCCGGATCTCGGCCGCCGACTCGCGGTAGACCCAGTCCGGGTCCTTCTGGGAGCCCGGGCTCGCGTCGCCGCCACCGGCCGCGCCGTCCGTCACAGCGTCTCCCACCGGCGGTCGTCCGTCAGCGCGTCGGCCAGGTCCCGGAACGCCTCCGCGGTACGCCTGTTGGCGACCGGCGGATTCGCCACGTCCGCGTCGGTGATGAGCTGCTCCCGCCACTGCAGCACCGGGTCGAGCGGAACCGTCCCCAGCCTGACGGTCCGCCCGAGTCTGTTCTTGGCGGCCAGCTCGTGCAGATCCTCGTCGCAGACTCTGAGCCACTCGGCGAGTGCGCCTTCGTGCGGACTCCCGATGTCCGGCACGGCGGCGCGCACGTATCGGATGCGGCCGGCCAGCGCCTCCCGGTCGTGGCCCCGGTTCTGCCCCGTACTCAGAATCCCGCGTTCACCGTGCACAAGGCCCGCCGTGGCCACGATGTGCTGGCGGGTCCATCGGTGGAACACGAGCCAGCGCGACACGATGCCCTGCGATTCGAGGCGGACGGCGGCCTGCAGTGCGATGTCGATGGCGTAGGAGCGGCCGGCGCTCAGGTCCACGATCGTCACGTCGAACTCCTCGTGCAGCTGGGTCAGCAGCCGCACGCACCGATCGACGACGTCCTTCCTGACGGCGAACTCGCCACCGCCGCGGTCGCCCGGCACCAGGCAGAGCCGGCCGGCGTTTGCTGGGCCGCCCCGCAGGGCCTCCCGGTCGGTCTGGGACCACACGTCCAGCCGGGTCGGCTCGTCCGAGTCCCCCTGCAGATAGGAGTGGACGCCCTGGTTGTCCACCCCGCGCATGGCCGCGATCACCTCGAAGACCACCGCCGCGGTCGGGGAGCCGAAGTCGAAGTCGACGTACGCGACGTCGTCGTCCGTCAGCGCGCGTCTATAGGCGATGTTGGCGCAGGTCACCGATCGACCGGTGCCGCCCTTGTCGGAGGTCGCGAAGACGATCACCGGCGTCAGCCTCCGCCTGCGGCCCTGGACCTGGCGTGCGCCAGCTCGTCGAGTTCCCGCAGCGCCTGCTGGGCGCGGACGCAGGCGACACCGGGCAGGAGTTCGACGACGTCCCGGGCCCGTCGCAGGCTGATCTCGATCTGTCCGAGCAGGCCGTCGGTCGAGGACCCGCTGACCGGCCGGAGCATCATCTCCTGCGCCAGCAGGTGTTCGGCCTCCCGGAGCAGTTCGGTCGCGGTCTCGAAGAGCAACCGGCTACGGGCGGGTGGTGCGCTGACCGTCGTCGCCGCGACGACCAGCACCTCCACGACCCGTTCGGTCAGGTACCAGGACGGAGCCGTCGGGCTCTTCGTCGTGTGCGGGGCGTAGACCAGGCCGGGTGCGTCCCAGAGTCCCGCTGCGGGTCCCCGGGTCATCCTCCGCTGCCACAGGTGCTCCATCAACTCGTCCGCCGCCGACAGCAGCCGGTCCCGCTGATGCAGGTCCTGGGCCAGACCGGCGACCTGAAACATGCGCTTGAGCAGCATCGGCGCGTAGTCCGAGGCGAGCCAGCCTGTCGGTGAGCCGTAGCGCTCGCTGCCGGGCAGCGGCACCAGTACTCCGGGGTCGTGCAGGTCCCAGACCCTGCTGCCGGCCACCGGTCTGCGCGTGATGCCGCCGCGGGCGGCCAGCTCCTCCAGTACGTCGACCAGCGGCGTCAGGTCGTCGCCGAGCACCATGTCGCCCATGCCCCGGTAGCGCATGAGGCTGTGCACGACCACGGAGGCCACCTGCAGCGTCGTGTAGTCGTTCTCCTCGCCGCCGACCGTGCGCCACGGTACGTCCTCCAGGGGCCACTTCCCGGAGCCGTACCGGGCCAGCGCCGTCCAGTAGTTCTGCGTCAGCCGCCAGCACGTCCCGAGGTCGGCGGCGTCCCGCTGCTGGTCGGCGGCCACCAGGCCGCGGCTCAGCGTCTGGTCCGACAGGAGGTCGACGATGCCGTCCATCGCCACGGCGGTGAAGTACAGGGAAGGGCTGGAGTCGGCCACGGGCGGCTGGTCGTCGTGGGCACCGGTGCCCACCGGCCCCCAGGACCAGCCGCACTGGAACAGGCGCGACTCGTCATCCAGCAGGGAGTCGAGATGTTCGGGCAGCCGGGGAAACCCGCGCAGGCCGGCCCGGGTCGGCTGGAGGTCGCGCCTCAGCCGTTCGAAGAGCATGGTGCGCGGCTGACGCCTCTGGTTGATGGTGTGGTAGAGCATGTCGCCCTGCGGGGAGTCCTCGGGGAAGACGTCCACCGTGAAGCTGTCCAGCAGCCCGCGCATCGCGTGGGTCAGCCGGCGGGACAGCGCGCCTTCCAGCTCCCGCAGCATGGTGGAGAGTTCCGGGCCCCGGACCTGCTCCGCGAATTCCTTGACGAATGCCAACGCGGAAAGGGAAAGAGTGATCGAGATCGAGAACGCCTCGACTGTTTCCAGCCCGGTCTGCTCCTTGGTCGGCGCAGTCTCCGGCGACAGCGACCGGACGTAGCCTCCGGCCGGAAAGATCGGCCGGCCGTCGGCCGCGGAGTACCTGGCCAGGTAGCTGGTGAGGATTTCGGTCATGGCCCTGGGTGCCCCCGTCCAGTCGCCCAGCGCCGAGAGCGCCTCGTGAACGTCCGGCTCTGTGGCGTCCGGTCGCGAGATGCCGAGACCGGGAATCTTGAAGGCCGGGTAGAGCAGGCAGACGAGCTGCTCGGCGTCGCTTATCGAATTTCCGCCGTCCCGGCCGGTGTTGGTCCAGTCCCCTCCCACCAGGGAACAGCGCAAAATCGACCGCCACACATCGAGCAACCTGCGCCGAGGCTGAGTAATCACGCCGAACCGGCCCCCCCAACCGTTTCTACTTCACGAAGCCGTGCACCAGGATCATTCCGGTGTAGCCATCCCTGAGCGGTTCCGAACCGACATCGAAGGAATGAAACTCCAAGTCTTTTCCGAGCCCCTTCAGCGCTTTACGTATTTCCCTGACTCCTACGGCGAATCCGGGAAAGTGCTGGCCGCCGACATCGTATCCGGACGAGTTCTCCATGAATGTGACAGCGAAGGGGGCGCCCGGCCTGAGCAGACCGCAGAAATTCTTCAGGACGGCGTTGAACTCGTCGCGGATGGTGGTCATCGACTCCGCGACGAAGAACATCGTGCCGACGTCCCACTTCTCCTCGGTGGCCAGGTGGAGGATGTCCCACTCCCGCACCTCGGTGCGGCTGCACAGCCGCTCCCATGGGTCGGCCACCTTCCGGTACGTCTCCTGCTCGGTGAGCACGTCCCAGAACTTGTCCCAGACCCCTCGGAACCCGACCCCGCCCGCCGGGTCCGCGTCGAGCTGGCCGCTGAGCCACTTCCTGTTGGTCGGGGCGTACTCCAGCAGGCTGATCCCGGCGCAGAAGGGAAGCATGGCGAGAGCGGGGTAGAGGTTGGTTCCGGTGCCGACGTCCACGCCCCGCGTCCGCGACGGGAAGGAGTGCCCGGAGAAGAAGTCGCGAACGATCTGCAGAATCCGCCGGTCGACATCGAGGAAGGGGACGTAGTTCTGCTCCAGGTACTCCTCCGAGTCGAACAGTTCCCAGCGGTACGCAGCGTTCTCTGCCATGCGTCTCCCCGGAGAAATCCCAAGCCTGGAAGACAGAGAGTACTATCAACTCCCTTACTGCGGTGCTATTTTACGTGCACCAGTACCAAACCTGCGCATGAAGGATCACGCCTTTGCCCCCAAGCGTGTCGGCCAGCGGGCAAGATCGATTCCGCACTCCCGAAGAAAAAGATCTTCCGCAGCTCTACCGACTCGATCACGAGTCCTTCGGCGAGATCGAAGGGTATCCCTACTTCTTCCTGCGGCAGTTGTTCGACGCCCATCGCCGCGACTTCCTGCTCCTGGAGCGCTCCGGAGTGCTGTGCGGCTATGCGCTGCCCGTCCTCAGCGCGCAGGAGGACACGGGTTTGCTGCTCGCGCTCGCCGTCCTGCCGGCGTTTCAGGGACAGGGGTGCGGACGGGCCCTGTTGCATGCCGCCGTTCTCCACATCCGGAACTCCGGGGCCCGGCGGATGAATCTCGTGGTACGCCCCGACAACCACGCCGCCCGCCATCTCTACACCTCCTACGGATTCACCGGTGACGAACTCCAGCCCGGGTACTACGGAGAGGGACGCGACCGCATTCTCATGAGCCTCGCACTGTCCGCACCGTCCAAGGACTGAATCACCGGCCACAGGGGGAGGCGGAAATTACCACCGGAAGCAGAAGTCCCGGCACCGGAAGTGGTATGCGGTCATGGCTTATTCTGGCGCTGGGTGTCGTGACGACCGGTTTCGGAGTGGCTTTCGCGGCGGCAGCGGCCGGGAACGACGGGAAGATCTCACTGCCCAATCAAGAGGTGTCCGGGGTGCTCACCGCCATCGGCGGCGGGATCGTCGGCGCGGTGATCAGCATCATGGTCGCCAGGGCGTCGGACCGGGAGGCCCTCGCCCACATCACCAGCGTGCTGGACGATTCGCTCACCAGCGAACTGCGCTCGGACAACACGCGCCTGGCGTCGGCGCGGCAGCTGTGGCACCACTACTTCGTCACCACCCTGCGCGGACAGAACGTCTGGCGGTACGAGAAGTACCCGTTCCATCTGAGTGCGCACGTCAGATCCCTGGCGGTGGAAATCGACGTCCCGGCGGACGGCGGTCTCACCCACAGGTACTCGGTGGAGGCGTTTGTGCGCCATGAGGCGCTGACCGTCGTCAGCCGCAAGGTGGCCGACGAAGCCAACGTGTTCGTGGAGGTGTACCCCCAGTTCGACGGCGAGTTCTCCGAGTACTACGGGGCGGGCTTCGTCCGCACCTGGGACCGTACGAACATCGTCACCAAGGTCATACTGAGCCGCTTTCCGCTCGTCACCAGCGCCCAGGGCACCGTGGCCGACGCGGACTTCGCGGAACTCGACCGGATCTGGGAGTCCGGCTTCAAACGTGTCAACGAGGTGCTGCCCGACTGCACGTGACGACCGTTGCCGCCACGTCCAGCACCATGCCGGGTCAGCGCGCCGGCCGCCCGTACAGGCCGTCGAAGAGGATGGCCGTCAGGGTGTCCGCCAGCGTCGCCACGGGCAGGCCGCGGTCGGGGCGGTACCACTCCACGAGAGAGTTGACGGTCCCGAACAGCAGTCGGCTGGCGAGGTGCGGGTCGATGTCGTGGCGTATGCCGCCTTCGGCTGCCGCTCGGGCCATCTGCTCGGCGACACGGTGGTCGAACTCACGGCGCCGTGCGAGCGCCCGCTGTTCGACGTCGCTGTTGCCGCGCAGGCGCAGGCGCAGGCGCAGCAGCAAGGTGACGTACGGCAGTTCGGCGGCGAGGACCTCGACGCTGCGGTGCACGATGTGCTTCATCCGGGCGGTAGCCGTGGTGGCCGGGTCCTGGTCCTCGTCGAGTACCGCGAAGAGCGCGTCCAGGGCGCGACCGACCGCGAGTTCGAGGAGTTCCTCCTTGCCGGAGACATGGTGGTAGATGCTCGACTTGCTCAGGCCCAGCCGCCTGGCCAGCTCCTCCATGCCGGTGCCGTCGTAGCCGCGCTCGTTGAAGACCACGACGGCGACTTCCAGCAGCGAGTCGCGGTCGTAGCTGGGGCGTCCGGGTCGGCCGGCCGGGCTCTGCACAGGTGTCCTGGTCACTCAGCCATGGTGGCAAGGACGGCGATCACTGCTGCCGCAGATCCTCGACCCGGCGGATCTTGCCGACCGAGCGCTCCAGGGTGCCGGGGTCGACGATCGTCACTTCGACGGTCACGCCCACCCCGTCCTTGACTCCCTTGGCGACAGCCGCGGTGGCGGCCTCGCGCTGCTCGGGGCCGGCGCCGGGGCGGGCCTCGGCGCGGACGGTCATGTGGTCCATGCGGCCGCGCCGGCTCAACTGGATCTGGAAGTGCGGAGCGACTGCGGGGGTACGCAGCAGAATCTCCTCGATCTGGCTGGGGAAGACGTTCACCCCGCGCAGGATGATCATGTCGTCGCAGCGGCCGGTGATCTTCTCCATGCGCCGGAAGGCCGGGCGGGCGGTGCCGGGCAGCAGCCGGGTCAGATCGCGGGTGCGGTAGCGGATGATCGGCAGCGCCTCCTTGGTGAGGGAGGTGAAGAGCAGTTCACCGCTCTCGCCTTCGGCCATCACCTGGTCCGTGATCGGGTCCACGACCTCGGGGTAGAAGTGGTCCTCCCAGACGTGCAGACCGTCCTTGGTCTCCACGCACTCCTGGGCCACGCCGGGGCCGATCACCTCCGACAGGCCGTAGATGTCGACGGCGTGGATGTCCAGGCGCTCCTCGATCTCGCGGCGCATCTCCTCCGTCCACGGTTCGGCGCCGAAGATGCCCACCTGGAGGGAGGTGGTACGCGGGTCGATGCCCTGCCGCTCGAACTCGTCGAGGAGGGTGAGCATGTAGGACGGGGTGACCATGATGATCTCGGGCCGGAAGTCCTGGATGATCTGCACCTGCCGGGCCGTCATGCCGCCGGAGGCGGGAATGACGGTGCAACCCGCGCGCTCGGCCCCGTAGTGCGCGCCCAGGCCGCCGGTGAACAGCCCGTATCCGTAGGAGATATGTATCTTGTGGCCGGGCCGGCCACCTGCGGCGCGGATGGAGCGGGCGACCACGTCGGCCCACATCGACAGGTCGTTCTCGGTGTAGCCGACGACGGTGGGGCGGCCGGTGGTGCCGCTGGAGGCGTGGATCCGGCGGACGTCGGCCATGGGGACGGCGAACATACCGAAGGGGTAGGTCTCCCGGAGATCGGCCTTGGTGGTGAAGGGGAAGCGGGCCAGGTCCTCCAGGGCGCGGCAGTCGTCGGGCTTGACCCCGGCCTCGTCGAACTTCTTGCGGTACAGCTCGACATGGTCGTAGGCGTGCCGCAAGGTGCTCTGGAGCAACCCGAGCTGATGAACTCTCAGCTCCTCGCGCGTCATCCGCTCACCGTCGTCCAGCAGCTCATCGGGGAGCGGCTCCCCCAGGCGGGCTCCTGGGACCGCAGGGGCCGTCAGTTCGCTGCTCATGGAGCCTCCTTCGTCTTCGTGCTTCTGATACTGCGGCTGCGCCCGCGGAACTCCGCGATCACCTCGTCGCCGCGCAGGATGCTCACGTCATAGATGCCGCTGCGGCCGAAGCGGGCGCGCTCCCGCGCGGTCGCCACCAGTACGTCGCCCTCGTGCGCCGGAGTGACGAAGTCGATGTCGGCTCCGGCCGCGACGGTCACCGGACCGTGGCTGTTGCAGGCGCAGGCGAAGGCGGTGTCGGCGAACAGGAACAGATAGCCGCCGTGAGCGATCCCGTGCCCGTTGACCATCGCGGGGGTCACGGTCATCCGGAGCACGGCGGTCCCTTCGCCGTGCTCCAGCAGCTCGATGCCGAGACTCCTCGACGCCTCGTCCGCGGCGAACATCGTCTCCGTCGGGCCGGAAATCGGACCGGGAGCCGTGTCAGTGGCCTGCGTCATGATTTCTACCACCTTGTGTACCGACCGAACATTCGGTTAGCTTGCGGCACGGCCAAGTAATCCAGCATCACCACTGCCTGTCAAGAGGTGGAACGTATGCCCCAGAACAGCCCCGAGCGACCCGACTTCTTCGCCCGTCACCGCGCGCTGCTGGAACAGGCGGTCGCCGCGACTGCGGCCCGGGACCACTGGACGCCGTATCCGGAATCGCCCAGCACGTCGGTGTACGGCGAGCAGGCGCCGAAAGCCGGGGAAGCCGCCTTCCGGGACCAGGTCGGCGGGCATTTCGAACTGGCGGGTCACCCCGGCGAGGGGCATGTGTCGGCCTCCGAGACCTCTCCGTACGGCCTCGCCCTCGGCATCACCTACCCCCGCGTCACGCCGGACGAGGCGGTGGCCGCCGCCACGGCAGCCACCGGCCCCTGGCGCGACGCCGGCCCCGACGCCCGCGCCGGAATCGCCGCCGAGATCCTGGCCCGGTTGAACGCCGCGAGCTTCGAGATCGCGCACGCCGTGCAGCACACCACCGGCCAGGCCTTCGTCATGGCGTTCCAGGCGGGCGGCCCGCACGCCCAGGACCGCGGCCTGGAAGCGGTCGCGTACGCCTGGGCGGAGCAGAAGCGGCACCCGGGCGCGGCCCGCTGGAGCAAGCCGCAGCGCAAGGGCGGCCCGCTGGTGCTGGACAAGAAGTTCACCCCCGTCGGACGCGGTGTGGCGCTGCTGATCGCCTGCAACACCTTCCCGACCTGGAACAGCTACCCGGGCCTGTTCGCCAGCCTGGTCACCGGCAACCCGGTCGTGGTCAAGCCGCACCCGGGCGCCGTCCTGCCGCTCGCCATCACCGTGCGGATCGCCCGCGAGGTGCTGGCCAAGGCGGGCTTCGACCCGGATGTGGTGATCCTCGCCGCCGAGGAGCCCGGGGACCGGAGCGGCGGTGTCCTCGCGCTGCACCCCGAGGTCCGGATCATCGACTTCACCGGCTCGACGGAGTTCGGCGACTGGCTGGAGACCAGCGCCCGGCAGGCCGTCGTGTACACGGAGAAGGCCGGCCTCAACACCGTCGTCCTGGACTCCACCGACGACTACCGCGGCCTGCTGGGCAACCTGGCCTTCTCACTGGCCCTCTACAGCGGCCAGATGTGCACCACCCCGCAGAACCTCCTCATCCCGCGCGACGGCATCGCCACCGACCAGGGCGTACGTAGCGCTGACGAGTTCGCCGCCGACCTCGGCGCCGCACTGGACAAGCTGCTCGGCGACCCGGCCCGCGCCGCTGGCACCCTCGGCGCGATCGTCAACGACGGCGTACGCGAGCGCCTGGAGCAGGCCTCCGCGCTCGGCCGTACGGTGCGTCCGTCGGCAGTCGTCGAGCACCCCGAGCACCCGAAGGCGTCCATCCGTACGCCGCTGGTGGCCCGGCTGGACGCCGAGGCCGACCGGGAGACGTACACCCGTGAGTGGTTCGGGCCGGTCTCGTTCGTCATCGGCACCGACTCCGAGCACAGCCTGCGGATCTTCCGCGAGACGGTACGCGCGCACGGCGCCCTGACGGCCGCCGTCCACTCCACCAGCGAAGAGGTGCTGGACGCCACCGAATTGGCGGCCCTGGACGTGGGGGTGCATCTGTCGGAGAACCTCACCGGCGGCGTCTTCGTCAACCAGTCGGCCGCCTTCAGCGACTTCCACGGCAGCGCAGCCAACCCGGCCGCCAGCGCCACCCTTTCCGACCCCGCGTTCGTCACCGGCCGCTTCGCGACGCTGCAGTCGCGCCGGCCCGTCGTGGTCAAGGAGGGCACCGATGCCTGACGCGGTCTATCTGATCGACGGCGCCCGCACTCCGCAGGGCCGCTACGGCGGCGCCCTGGCCTCCGTGCGCCCCGACGACCTCGCGGCCCTGGTGGTCGGCGAGGCGGTCCGCCGGGCCGGGATTCCCGGTGAGGCGGTGGACGAGGTGATCCTCGGCGCCGCCAACCAGGCCGGGGAGGACAACCGGGATGTGGCCCGGATGGCCGTGCTGCTGGCCGGGCTGCCGCACACCGTGCCCGGCTACACCGTCAACCGGCTCTGCGCCTCGGGACTGACCGCCGTGGCGTCGGCCGCCCAGTCGATACGTGCCGGAGAGGCCGACCTCGTCGTCGCGGGTGGCGTCGAGTCGATGACCCGCGCCCCGTGGGTGATGGCCAAGCCCGGCACTCCCTGGGCCAAGCCGGGCGAGGTGCACGACACCTCGCTGGGCTGGCGCTTCACCAATCCGCGCTTCGCCGCCAAGGACACCCTGTCGATGGGCGAGACGGCCGAGGAGGTCGCCGCGCTCGACGGCATCACCCGCGCCGAGTCCGACGCCTTCGCGCTGCGCAGCCACCAGCGGGCCGTCGCCGCCCAGCAGGCGGGCCGCTTCGACAAGGAGATCGTGCCGGTACCCGTCCGCGACGGCGAGGTGACCCGCGACGAGGGCCCGCGCCCCGGCACCACGCCGGAGAAGCTCGGCTCCCTGCGCACCATCTTCCGCAGCGACGGCATCGTCACCGCCGGCTCCGCCTCGCCGCTGTCCGACGGCGCCGCCGCCCTGGTGGTGGCGAGCGCGGCGGCCGTCGAGCGGTACGGGCTCACCCCCAGGGCCCGGATCGTCACCTCGGCCTCGGCCGGGGTGCAGCCCCACCTCATGGGCCTCGGCCCGGTACCCGCCACCGAGAAGGCCCTAGCCCGCGCCGGATGGCAGACCGGCGACCTGGACGCGGTCGAGCTGAACGAAGCCTTCGCCGCCCAGGCGCTCGCGGTCATCCGCCGCCTCAAGCTCGACGAGAAGAAGGTCAACGCCGACGGCGGCGCCATCGCACTGGGGCACCCGCTGGGCTGCTCCGGCGCCCGCATCCTGCTCACCCTGCTCGGCCGGCTGGAGCGCGAGGACGCCCGCCGGGGCCTGGCCACGCTGTGCGTGGGCGTCGGCCAGGGCGTCGCGATGCTCGTGGAACGCATATGAGCACGGCCTACGAGACGCTCCTGGTCGAGGAGCGCGACGACCGGGTCGTCGTCACCCTGCACCGCCCCGAGGCCCGCAACGCCATCAGCGGACTGATGATCCGCGAACTGCACGCCGTCTGCGACCTGCTGGAGCAGGACCCGAAGCTGCTGCTGCTCACCGGCCACGGCGGCGTGTTCGCGGGCGGCGCCGACATCGCGGAGCTGCTGCGGCGCGGGCGGGACGAGGCCCTGCAAGGCATCAACAGCCGACTGTTCGAGCGCGTGCGCAGGCTGCCGATGCCCACCGTCGCCGCCGTGGACGGCTGGGCGCTCGGCGGCGGTGCGGAGCTGTCGTACGCCTGCGACATCCGCATCGCCGGACCGGACGCCGTCTTCGGCAACCCGGAGCCGGGGCTCGGCATCCTCGCCGCGGCCGGTGCCTGCTGGCGGCTGCCCGAACTGGTCGGCGAGTCGGTCGCCAAGCAGGTGCTGCTCGCCGGACGGAACCTCGACGCACCATCGGCACTGGCCACGGGGCTGGTCATCGACGTCGTACCGGCGGACAAGCTACTGGACGAGGCGCACGCACTGCTCGACCGCATGGCCCGGTCATCGGCCACCGCCCTGCGTCTGACCAAGCTGGTGGTCGACTCCCCGGGGGCCCACCCGGTGGCCGACGACCTCGCGCAGGCCGTGCTCTTCGAGGGCCAGGACAAGAAGGACCGGATGACACGCTTCTTGGCGAAGAGGAGCCGGGCATGACCACCACACCCCCGTCCGCACCCGCCGTCGTGGGCGTCATCGGCGGCGGCCGCATGGGCGCCGGCATCGCGCAGTCCTTCGCGGCCGCCGGATCATCCGTGACCCTCGTGGAGAGCGGCGAGCAAGCGGCGGCCGCCGCACTGGACCGTGTCGCCACCGGTCTCAAGCGGGCCGCCGAGCGGGGCAAACTCACCGAGCCCGCCGAGCAGGTGCTCGCCCGGGTCGCCCTGGCGGACTCGGTGGCGGGGCTGCCCGCTTCGGCCGACCTGGTCATCGAGGCCGTCCCCGAGGACGCCGCACTCAAGGCCCGCCTCCTCGCCGCGGCCGAGCAGTCGGTGAGTACGACGACCGTGCTGGCCACCAACACCAGCTCCCTGTCGGTCACCGAACTCGCTTCCGCGCTCACCCGGCCCGGCCGCTTCCTGGGCATGCACTTCTTCAACCCGGTGCCCGCCTCCGAACTGGTCGAGATCGTCGTCGCGCCGGACACCGAGGCCGAAGTCGTCCGGGACGTCCTGGACTGGACCCACGCCCTCGGCAAGAAGGACGTCGTCGTCAAGGACTCCCCCGGCTTCGCCAGCAGCCGGCTCGGAGTGGCACTCGGCCTGGAGGCGATCCGCATGGTCGAGGAGGGCGTCGCCGAGCCGGAGGCGATCGACGACGCCATGAGCCTCGGCTACAAGCACCCCATGGGACCGCTGCGCCTGACCGACCTGGTCGGACTCGACGTGCGCCTGGCCATCGCCGAATACCTGCACGCCACTCTCGGTGAGCGTTTCGCACCGCCCCGGCTGCTGCGCGACAAGGTCGCCCGCGGTGAGCTGGGCCGCAAGACGGGACAGGGGTTCTACACGTGGCCGTGAGCAGCGGAAGGGCTTGCCCAGCCGGGGAAAATCCAGCAGACTAAGAACCGAACGAACGGTCGGTAGGGGAGTTGGTATATCAATGACCACCGCAGACACAGAAGCGTCAGCCGCCGGCTGCGACGGACCACGGCTTGAGGAACACTTCAACGCCACGATCGGCAAGGACCAGCGGATCGAGCCGCGTGACTGGATGCCCGACGGCTACCGCAGGACCCTGATCCGGCAGATCGCGCAGCACGCCCACTCGGAGATCATCGGGATGCAGCCGGAGGGTGACTGGATCACCCGCGCGCCCTCCCTGCGCCGCAAGGCGATCCTCTTCGCGAAGGTTCAGGACGAGGCAGGGCACGGGCTGTATCTGTACTCGGCCGCCGAGACCCTGGGCGCGGACCGTGCGGAGCTGACCGAGCAGCTGATCAGCGGCCGGCAGAAGTACTCGTCGATCTTCAATTACCCGACGCCGACGTTCGCCGACGTCGGCGTGATCGGCTGGTTCGTGGACGGTGCGGCGATCTGCAACCAGGTGCCGTTGTGCCGCTGCTCGTACGGGCCGTACGCGCGGGCGATGGTGCGGGTGTGCAAGGAGGAGTCCTTCCACCAGCGGCAGGGGTACGAGCTGCTGCTGACGATGATGCGCGGCACGCCCGCCCAGCGGGCGATGGTCCAGGACGCCGTCGACCGGTGGTGGTGGCCGTCGCTGATGATGTTCGGCCCGCCCGACGACGACTCCCCCAACTCCGCGCAGTCGATGGCCTGGAAGATCAAACGGCACAGCAACGACGAGCTGCGCCAGCGCTTCGTCGACATGACGATCCCTCAGGCCGAGAAGCTCGGCGTCACCCTGCCCGACCCCGAGCTGCGTTGGAACGCCGAGCGCGGCCACCACGACTTCGGCACCCCCGACTGGTCCGAGCTGCAGCGCGTGATCAGCGGCGACGGGCCGTGCAACGCCGAGCGGATCGCCCGGCGCCGGGCCGCCCACGAGGAGGGCGCCTGGGTACGGGAGGCGGCGACCGCCCACGCGGCCAAGCAGGCCGTCCGCGCACAGACAGCACAGGCACGGGAAGGAGCGGCGGCATGACGCAGGAGTGGCCTTTGTACGAGGTGTTCGTACGCGGCAAGCGCGGCCTGAACCACGTCCACGTCGGCTCGCTGCATGCCGCCGACGACCGCATGGCCCTCACCCACGCCCGCGACCTGTACACCCGGCGCAACGAGGGCGTGTCCATCTGGGTGGTGCGCTCGGAGCACATCGCCGCCTCGACGCGCGACGAGAAGGACCCGTTCTTCGCCCCCAGCGCCGACAAGGTCTACCGGCACCCCACCTTCTACGACATCCCCGACGACGTCCCGCACATATAAGGAGCAGGGCATGAGTGACGACCACGTCTACCTGTCCCTGGCCGAGGGACACGACGACACCGGCGCCCACTGGGCGTTCGGCACCGGCTTCGAGGATCCGCTGCACGGCGTCGACCAGGCCGTGCCGGACGGGATCGATGGCCGGGAGCTGGCCGCGTACTGCCTGGCGCTCGGTGACGACGCGCTCGTCAGCGCGCAGCGGCTGGCCCAGTGGTGCACGGCCGCCCCAGAGCTGGAGGAGGAGGTGGCGCTGGCCAACATCGGGCTCGATCTGCTCGGCCAGGCCCGCCTGCTGTACGCGCGGGCCGGGCAGGTGGACGGCACCGGGCGCGGCGAGGACGCGTACGCCTACTTCCGCGACGCGGACGACTTCCGCAATGTACAGCTGGCCGAACTGCCCAACGGCGACTTCGCGTTGTCCATCACGCGGCTGCTGGTGCTGTCCTGCTGGCGGCTGGCGCTCTTCGAGCGACTCGCCTCCACCACGCCGGACCCGGTGCTGGCCGCCGTCGCCGCCAAGGGTGTCAAGGAGCTGACGTATCACCGCCAGTACGCCGCCGACTGGGCGGTGCGGCTGGGCGACGGCACCGAGGAGTCACACCGCCGGATGCACGACGCCCTGGCCGACCTCGCGCCGTACGTGGACGAGCTCTTCGCCGGGTCGGCCGATGTGCGGGACGAAGTGCTGGCGGTGCTCCACCAGGTCACCGACGCTGCCGGGCTCGTCCTGCCCGAGGCGGCGCCGGTGCCCGGGCACGGCCGCGACGGCGACCACACCGAACACCTGGCCCCGCTGCTGGCCGAGCTCCAGAGCGTCGCCCGCGCCGATCCGGAGGCGACATGGTGACCGTCACGCTTACCGACGAACGGCGGGCCCGGCACATCGCCGAGCAGGTGCCCGACCCCGAGATGCCCATGCTCACCCTCGCCGACCTCGGCGTACTGCGCGATGTCGAGCTCGGCGCGGACGGCACCGTCGTCGCGAGCCTGACGCCCACCTACTCCGGCTGCCCCGCCATGGCCGAGATGCGCGCCGAGGTCGCCGCGCGGCTGCGGGACGCCGGGTTCGCCCGGGTGGAGATCCGGACCGTGCTCGACCCTCCGTGGACCACCGACTGGATCACCCCCGCCGGCCGCCGCAAGCTCACCGAGCACGGCATCGCCCCGCCCGGCGCCGCGCCCCGGCACGCTTCGGGGCCCGTGCCGCTGGAGCTGTCCTCCACCCGGCTGTCCGCCACCCGCCGTTCGGTGGCCTGCCCCCGCTGCGGGTCGGCGGGCACCGAGGAGACCTCGCGCTTCGCCGCCACCTCCTGCAAAGCCCTGTGGCGCTGCCGCGCCTGCCGCGAGCCGTTCGAGTACGTCAAGGAGATCTGATGACCGCCCCGGCACCCACCCGTCAGGCACGCCGCCGCCCGGCCTTCCACGCGCTGCGGGTCGCCGCGGTCCAGTCGTTGTGCGAGGACGCCGCCGCCATCAGCTTCGACATACCCGATCACCTCACCGAGGAGTTCGCGTACCGGCCCGGCCAGTCGCTCACCCTGCGCCGCGAGGTCGGGGGACGCGACGAGCGGCGCTCGTACTCCATCTGCTCCCCCGTGGGGTCGCGGCCCCGCATCGGCGTACGGGTCGTCCCCGGCGGGCTGTTCTCCTCCTGGCTGGTGCACGACGTGCGCCCCGGGGACACCGTCGAGGTGATGGCACCGACCGGTGCCTTCACACCCGACCTGTCGCAGCCCGGCCATCACGTCCTGATCGCCGCGGGCTCCGGGATCACCCCGATGCTGTCCATCGCGGAATCCGTCCTCGCCGCCGACGACCGCTCGCGCGTCACCCTCTTCTACGGCAACCGTCGCACCGACACCGTGATGTTCGCCGACGAACTCGCCGACCTCAAGGACCTCTACCCGACGCGCTTCCAGCTCGGCCACGTCCTCTCCCGTGAGCCCCGCGAGGCCGAGGTGCTGTCCGGCCGCCTCGACGCCACCCGGCTCGCCGCGCTCATCGACGCCCTCGTCGACGTGGACGCCGCCGGCCACTGGTGGCTGTGCGGCCCGCACGGCATGGTCCGCGACGCCCAACAGGTCCTCGCCACACTCGGCGTCCCTGCCGAACGCGTCCACCAGGAGCTGTTCTTCGCCGACGACGGCCCCGTACGACCCGTCCGTCAAATCGACACCGCCTACGACGGCCCCGTCAGCCAGGTCACCATCACCCTCGACGGCCGTTCCACCACGTCCGCCCTGCCCCGCGACCTCGCCGTCCTCGACGGTGCCCAGAAGACCCGCCCCGACCTGCCCTTCGCCTGCAAGGGCGGCGTCTGCGGCACCTGCCGCGCCCTGGTCACCGAGGGCACGGCGGACATGCGCCGCAACTACGCACTGGAGCCCGCCGAGGTCGACGCCGGTTACGTCCTCACCTGTCAGACCTTCCCGGCCTCCGAGACGCTGACCGTCGACTACGACAGCTGAGCAGTCAGGCGCCCTTTGCCGCAGGCTCCAGCACCGCAACGCACTCCACGTGGTGCGTCATCGGGAAGTGGTGCGCCCTGTGGTCGCACGGAGAAGCAGCAGGTCATAGCCGCTTCCCCGATCTGGCGATCATCGTCGCTGACCCGTGAGTGTCAAAAGAGCGTCACGGTGGCCAGTTCTCAAGCGGCCTCGCGAGCGCGTCCACGGTCACCCCGACAGGTGGCTCAAGTGCGCCGTTCCGGGATTCCGGGACAGCGCGGCCTTGGGGCGGCAAGGCGAAGCCGTGCCGGCCCACGACGACCTTCTCGTCCGCAAATCTTCGGGCAGGTCACCGCGTCCGGGTATCGCTGACACCGCTGGTGGACCCGCATTCCCATCAGAGCCTGTTGGGCATCCTGTTCTGGTCAAGGCCCGCCATGCTCGCCATCAGGACTCATTCACGCGGACGGAACAAGTCGGACAACAGCTCGTCCAACACCGCCTCCTCCTCGACGCGCACGCTGAGCATCGGCTCGGAACCCTTGTTCAGCGGCCGGGGTTCGTACAGGTGGAGCTTGAGGCTTCCATGCGCCCCCATGCCGTTGTCCTGGCTGCAGTCCTCGACGCACCAGGACGGGCAGGGAGGCGTCTCCTGGTCCGTACTCGTCTCCGTCTTCTCCGTCATGGCGCCTCCTATCGCCGGGCCGCCCGCCGAACCGTTGGACGATCAGTGCGCCCACCAGCCCGAGTCCACGCCCGGTGACAGGACGCCGCTCACGGCCGACGAACAACATCCCCTGGCCGTACGGCTCCACAGAGCCATGGACCATCGCGGTGGCCAGCGCGGCGCCGAACCCCCAGAGATCAGCCCGCAGATCGGTCGGCAGGTCGGCCCTGACAAAGATTGCCGGCCGCAGCTCTCCGTCCTTGTAACCCGCCACCGCCACCGCGCCGAGGACGTCGGGCACACGAGCGTCGCAGGGCAGGATGTCCTCTGCCTCGCCGCCCATGCCGTCAGTGACCATCGCGCGGATGGCAAGGATGACTTCCACATCGGACCGGCAGCCGTGCAGCGGCGGCGCCCATCGCTCGCCCCGGTAGTGATCGAGAAAGCCCATCAGGCGACTGTCCGTGTCCATGCGCAGGACCGCGGCGGCCATACGCAGATCCACCAGGGCCGGCAGCGCACACATTCGCAGACCGTCCGTCGCATCGTCGCCTTGACAGTCATGTCAGGCCGCCTCAGCCAGGTCTGTCAGATCCGCGAGGTCTACCAGATCCCCGATCGAGGGCAGATGAGGGCGGCCCGGTCCGGGCTCGGCCCCCGGGACCAGGAGATAGCGGGCAAGCCGCTCCTCGGCGACGGCGCGCCGCACGCGGCATGCGGTGTACCCGATGCCGAGCCGACGGGCGGCGTCGGCCAGCCCCTCGTCCTCCATACGCGGCCACCCGATCAGCTCCGCCTCGTCAGCGGTGACCGCACCCGCCCTCACCGCCCGCTCCAGCACGAAGTCCGGGTGGCCGGTGGCGAACGCCGAACCCCGGGCATGCAGCTCCCACTGCTCGATCAGCGGCGTGGTCCGCATCCCGCCCGTATACGCCGCCCTCGCACGCAAGCCGTTGCCGTACCCGGCCCACCACAGACGCGACGCAACCGCACCCGCATCGATGTCATGGCCGGCAGCTTCGTCAGAAAGCCCTCGATGACCTCGGCCTCCATGTCGGGGTACGGCACCCTGCCCGTACGAACCACCCGGGCGGCAGCCCGTCGCAGGCCCGGCGCCATCATCCAGACCGCCGCCAGCGGCCAGTCCCCGCCCTCGCCCTGCACCCGGAACACCAGCTCCATCCAGCCCTCCTCCCTGACCGCGTACGGTGTTCCCCGCTGCAGGATCTCGGCTCGGAGTTCCCTCAGCGACGCCTGCTTCCCGGAGTGATCACCAAATCGGACGCCGATCCCCTCGACATCGAGCGCGAACGGCCCCGACCGGGCCTCCATCTCCCTGAAAACCGCTTCGACCGAATCCAGCGGAGTCCGCTCACCTGCCCATGGCATGGGTCTACCGCCCCTCACTCCGCAAGCAGGCCGGCGTCGGTGAACACCCCGCCGGTACGCCCGGAGGGGAGGCACCGCACGACCGCCCCCGGCTCAGCCGCCCTCTCGGTCAGGTGTTCAAGGACCCGCCGCTCCGCCCGGCCACGGCGTTTCGCGCACGCCTCATAACTGATCCCGAGCCGCCGTGCCGCCACAGCCAGCGGCTCACCCTCCAGCCGCGTCCGGCCGATCAGATCCCCCTCCGCCGCGCTGATGATCCCCTCCCGGCACAACCGGGCCAGCGCCAGATCCGGGTGCCCGGACGCCTCCGCCGACGTGTGAGCCCTCTCCCCGACATCCGGCGCGAGCTGCCGTACGGCGAGCGCGCTCCGCTTGCGGGCACTGTGCGCGCCCCGGAATGCCGCCCACCACAGTCGCTGCGCCAGCCCGCCCACAGCGGGATCGGCTCTGCTCAGTTCCGCCAGGAGCCCTACCACCGCCTCGGAGTCCAGGTCCTCGCGGTCCATCCATGATCCCTACCCCTGCCGCTGGCTGATTCCCCGCAATCCCGGCAGCATCACTCCGATCGCCGCCACCAACCACGTCTCCCGGTCGGTCTCCTGGCGCACCCGTCCGGCCAGAGCCCTCCATGCCGCGTCCAGGACCTCCGGCTGGGGCGGGACAGCAGGAGTGACCGCACATCGTTCAGCGTGACCGGCCCGGGCGGAAGGCCCCTGACCGGCTCCCCGAGCAGTGTGCCTGCCCACGCCCCATGCGGTGCTACCCAGTAGCACCGCATGGCGCTGTTGGCGTACCGTTGCCGCTATGACAGCGCAACCCGAGATCACCCAGCGCGACCTGCGCAACAGGTCGAAAGAGATCATGGACGCCGTCCAGAACGGACAGGCGTTCACGGTCACCCGCGACGGGCATCGGATCGGCGAGCTGATCCCACTGCGGCGACGCAGGCGGTTCGTGCCACGGGGAGAGTTCGCGGCAATGTCGCGGAGCGCTCCGGACATCTCCATCGGCGCCTTCCGCGCCGATCAGGACTCCACGGCCGATCAGGGGATGAGTGACCCCTATGACCGTTGACCACCAGCAGGGGCTGCTCGACACCAACATCATGATCCTGCGCAAGTGGGTGGACCCTGACGAACTCCCTGCCGAAATGGCGATCAGCGCTGTCACCCTGGGCGAACTGTCCGCAGGACCCCACGAGGTACGCAGGAACGACGAGCAGGACGACTACGACGAGTACGCCGAGCGCGCGCGGCGGCTGGACGTCCTCCAACGCGCTGAGAATGAATTCGACCCCATCCCGTTCGACGCGGAAGCGGCCCGTATCTACGGCAGAGTCTGCGCAGCCGTGATCGGCGCCGGACGCAAGCCCCGGCGCCGAGTGGCCGACCTGATGATCGCGGCAATCGCAATCGCGGAGGAACTGCCGCTCTTCACCACCAACCCTGACGACTTCAAAGGCCTGGAAGACCTCCTCACCGTCGTGCCGGTAACCGGGCCGAAGACGCACCACGACCGCTGACGCGACAGACGCCGCGTCAGGGCCCACCCGGCAGAACACCACGGCCGTTGTTGGCGCCAAGCGCCGGCAGAAGGCGCGGGCGTCGGCGGCTGAGCCGAAGCGGCCGGGGAAGACCGGGCAAGGCTGCGCAGGTCTCGAAGTTCGCCCGCGAGTATGGACGTCTTGGCGCCCTCGGTAGTCTCGCGGGCACCATCTGCCAGTGCACGGCCTCGTGGGAGCAGATGTCGAAGGTCGCGAACAGGTCGTAGTACGCGCCGCAGTCCGGCCTCTTGAGCCTGATTGCGTCCCATGTCCACACCTGACTCGGGCCCCTGACGACCAGAAACATCCTGATGAACCATCAGACCGAGCGTCACGCGAGCGTCAGGAGGCCCAAACAACACCGGCAACACTCGTCACACCAGACGAAGACAGCAGGTCAGCCCGCCTATCCGTAGGCTGGACGAAGACCGACACTTCCACCTGCTCGAAGACCGAAAACACGTGGGGCCCCGTCCGCCTCAAGAAACCGCCGGTCAGGCTCCCTTGGCCACCGGCTCAAGCACCGCCACGCACTCCACGTGGTGCGTCATCGGGAAGAGGTCGAAGGCGCGCAGTCGCAGGGGGCGGTAGCCGGCGGCGGCGAAGTAGGCGAGGTCGCGGGCGAGGGCGGCGGGGTCGCAGGCGACGTAGGCGATGCGGCGGGGGCCGAGGGAGGCGAGGTGCTGGACGGTGGATTTGCCGGCGCCGGTGCGCGGGGGGTCGAGGACGATGAGGTCGGCCTCGGTGATGCCGGTGCGGGGGAGGACGGATTCGACCTTGCCGTGCTCGATGCGGACGCGGTCGTGGCCGCCGAGGTTGTGCCGGGCGTCCTCGACCGCGCGCTTGCCGGACTCGATGCCGAGGACGGCGCCGGTGTCGCCGACGCGTTCGGCCAGGGCGCCGGCGAAGAGGCCGACGCCGCAGTAGAGGTCGAGGGCGGTCTCGCCCTTGCGGGGCATGAGGCCCTGCATGACGGCCTCGACGAGGAGGTCGGGGGCCTGGGGGTGGACCTGCCAGAAGCCGCCGGAGCCGACGCGCCAGGTGTGGTCGACGGCGCGTTCGCGGACGAAGCCGCGGCCGTGGACGCGGTGCACGCCGCCCTGCTCGTCGACGCGGAGTACGGACACCGGCCGGTCGAGCTCGACGATGGGCAGCCGGCCACCGGGGCGAGGGGTGAGGATGACCTGGCGGTCGGAGGAGCCGGTGGCCGAGATGGCCTCGACGGTGGCGATGCCGGGCCACTCGCGTGACTCGACGCCGAGTTCCGAGACGCCCGGCGCCGCGATGAGGCAGTGGTCGATGCGCTCGACCTCGTGGGAGCGGTGGCGGCGCAGTCCGGCGTGTCCCTCGGGGTCGACCGCGTACTGGACGCGTGTGCGCCAGGCCGGGACCTCGCCCTTGGCGACCTTGTCGCCCGGCGCGGGCTCGACGGTGCCGTCCCAGCCGGCGTCCTCGGGGGTGAGCCCGGCCAGCCGCTGGAGCTGCTCGGTGATGACGGCGACCTTGAGCCGCCGCTGGGCGCCGGGCGCGGCGTGCTGCCAGTCGCAGCCGCCGCACTTGCCGGGGCCGGAAAAGGGGCACGGCGCGGGGACCCGGTCCGGGGAGGCCTCAAGGATCTCCACCGCGTCGGCACGCAGGAAGTTGGAGTCGGGGCCACCCTCGGTGACCTCGGCGATCACCCGCTCGCCGGGCAGCGCGTGCCGTACGAAGAGCACCTGACCCTCATGCCGCGCGATGCAGTGACCGCCGTGCGCCACCGGGCCGACCTCGACCTCGTAGCGCTCGCCGACGAGTACGCCGGCCTGGTCCTTCGTACGGTGCTGCATGAGGGAAGGGGCTCCAAGCATGGGGGTGAGCGGCGGGACGACAGCGCACCAGTCTACGTCCCGCCGTGGCACCCCCGGTCACTGCTTGCCGCTGGGCTCCCGGTTGCGCGAGGACGGCCGTCCGACCTCGCCGCGCCGGACCGAGCCGGGGGCGTTCCATTCGGCGCCCCGGCGCTGCCGCAGCTTCGCGCGCTCGGAGGACTCCAGCTGCCACGGCACCGAGGTGACCATGACGCCGGGGGTGAAGAGCAGCCGGCCCTTGAGCCGCAGGGCGCTCTGGTTGTGCAGCAGGTGCTCGTACCAGTGGCCGACGACGTATTCCGGGATGAAGATCGAGACCACGTCGCGCGGGCTGGCCCGGCGCAGGCTCTTGACGTACTCGACTATCGGCCGGGTGATCTCGCGGTAGGGCGAGTCCAGCACCTTCAGCGGGACGTCGATGCCGCGCCGCTGCCACTCCGCCTGGAGGGCCTTGGTGTCGGCGGGGTCGACGTTGATGCTCAGCGCTTCCAGGGTGTCGGACCGTATGAGCTTGGCGTACGACAGGGCGCGCAGCGTCGGCTTGTGCACCTTGGAGACGAGCACGATGGAGTGCACCCGGGACGGCAGGACGGTGTCCTCGCCCGGCTCGTCGGCGGCGGCCAGCTCGCCGGCGACGCGGTCGTAGTGGCGGCGGATGGCGGTCATCAGGGCGTAGAAGGCGACCATGCCGAGCACCGCGACCCAGGCGCCGTGGGTGAACTTGGTCAGCAGCACGATGACCAGCACCAGGCCGGTGAAGAAGGCGCCGAAGGTGTTGATCGCACGGGAGCGGATCATGCGACGGCGCTTGGCCGGGTCGGTCTCGTCACGCAGGTGCCGGTTCCAGTGGCGGACCATGCCGGTCTGGCTGAGGGTGAACGAGACGAAGACGCCGACGATGTAGAGCTGGATCAGCCGGGTCGAGTCGGCGCCGTAGAGGTAGACCAGGACGGCGGCGAAGCCGGCCAGCAGGACGATGCCGTTGCTGAAGGCCAGCCGGTCGCCCCGGGTGTGCAGCTGGCGCGGGAGGTAGCGGTCCTGGGCGAGAATCGAGCCGAGCACCGGGAAGCCGTTGTACGCGGTGTTGGCGGCCAGGAACAGCACCAGCGCGGTGACGGCGGCCAGGAAGACGAAGGGGATGGAGCCGTTGCCGAAGACGGCGGCGGCGACCTGGGCGATCACCGGGTCCTGGGTGAACGACGAGCCGACCGGCTTGCCGTTCAGCAGCAGGTCGGTGGCCGGGTTCTCGGCCATCCTGACGCCCGTGTTGATGGCCAGGGCGATGATGCCGCAGAACATCGTGACCGCGAGGATGCCCATCAGGGCCAGCGTCGTGGCGGCGTTCTTTGACTTCGGCTTGCGGAAGGCCGGCACGCCGTTGCTGATCGCCTCGACGCCGGTGAGCGCCGCACAGCCGGAGGAGAAGGCCCGCAGCAGCAGGAAGACCAGCGCGAAGCCGGTCAGGCCGGTGTGCTCGGCATGGATGGTGTAGCCGGAGGTCGGGGCGTGCATCTGGTCGCCGGTGGCGATCCGGTAGATGCCCCAGGCGATCATGCAGAAGACGCCGAAGACGAAGGCGTACGTCGGGACGGCGAAGATGGAGCCCGATTCCCGCACACCGCGCAGATTCATCAGCATCAGTACGATGATCATCCCGACCGCGCCCAGCACCTTGTGCTGGACGAAGAACGGCACGGCCGAGCCGAGGTTCTCCACGCCCGAGGCGACGGACACGGCGACGGTGAGGACGTAGTCCACGAGCAGCGCGCTGGCGACCGTGAGTCCGGCACGGGGGCCCAGGTTGGTGGTGGCGACCTCGTAGTCACCGCCCCCCGAGGGATAGGCGTGCACGTTCTGCCGGTACGAGGCCACCACCGTGAACATCAGTACGACGACGGCGACCGCGATCCACGGGCTGAAGTGATAGGCCGACACACCGGCGATGGACAGGACCAGCAGGACCTCACCCGGTGCGTACGCGACAGAGGACAGCGGGTCGGAGGCGAACACGGGAAGCGCGAGACGCTTGGGGAGGAGCGTTTCCCCCAGCTTGTCGCTGCGCAGGGCCCGGCCGATCAGGATCCGTTTCGGCAAGTCGGTCAGTTTGGACACGCTGAGGATGGTAAGCCGTCGCCAAGACCGGCATCTACCGGGGACTCCCCCGCGCACTACCTCCGTGTGTAGCTTTGGCCCTGGTCTGAGACTCTGTAAAGAGCTCAGCAAATCAGTTGACAGCCGGAAGGACGGTCGTGCACGTCGTCATCATGGGATGCGGGCGAGTGGGTTCCACGCTCGCGCACTCCCTCGAACAGCAAGGTCATACGGTGGCCGTGATCGACCAGGACCCGACGGCTTTCCGCCGCCTGGGCTCGGGTTTCAGCGGGCGCCGCGTGACCGGCATCGGGTTCGACCAGGACACACTGCGCGAGGCCGGAATCGAGGAGGCGGGAGCCTTCGCGGCCGTCAGCAGCGGCGACAACTCCAACATCATCGCGGCCCGGGTGGCCCGCGAGATGTTCGGCATCGAGAACGTCGCCGCCCGTATCTACGACCCCCGCCGGGCCGAGGTCTACCAGCGTCTCGGCATCCCCACCGTGGCCACCGTGCGGTGGACCGCGGACCAGATGCTCCGCCGGCTGCTGCCGTCCGGGGCCGAGCCGCTGTGGCGTGACCCGAGTGGCGGGGTGCAGCTCGCGGAGGTGCACATCTCCCCCGCTTGGGTGGGCCACAAGGTCAGCAAGTTGCAGGAGGAGACCGGAGTGCGTGTGGCGTTCCTCACGCGGCTGGGTGAGGCGATGCTGCCGACCTCCCAGACGGTGCTCCAGGAAGGCGACCTCGTCCACGTGATGATGCGCACAAACGAGGTCGAGCAGGTCGAGGCGGCATTCGCCAAGGGCCCCGAGGAAGGTCACTGATGAGGGTCGCCATCGCCGGAGCCGGCGCGGTGGGTCGCTCGATCGCGGGCGAGCTCCTGGAGAACGGCCACGAGGTCCTGCTGATCGACAAGAACCCCAGCTCCATCTCCGTGGAGCGGGTTCCGCAGGCCGAGTGGCTGCTGGCCGACGCCTGCGAGATCACCTCGCTGGACGAGGCCGCGTTGCAGCGCTGCAACGTCGTCATCGCCGCCACCGGCGACGACAAGGTCAACCTGGTCGTCTCGCTGCTCGCCAAGACCGAGTACGGGGTGCCCCGGGTCGTCGCCCGGGTCAACAATCCCAAGAACGAGTGGCTGTTCAACGAGGCCTGGGGCGTGGACGTCGCCGTGTCGACCCCGCGTCTGATGTCGGCACTGGTCGAGGAGGCCGTCAGCGTCGGCGATCTCGTACGGCTGATGCGCTTCAGCCAGGGCGACGCGAACCTCGTCGAGCTGACTCTGCCGCCGGAGGCTGCCCTGGTCGGCACCCGGGTCGGTGACGTGGAGTGGCCGCAGGACACCTCCCTGGTCACCATCATCCGGGGCCACCGGGTGCTCACGCCGTCCAAGGACGACGCCCTGGAGGCCGGTGACGAGCTGCTGTTCGTCGCGGCCCCGCATCGGGAGGAGCAGCTCGAGGACCTGCTGTCGGTACAGAGCGGCGCCGCCACGGAGTGACGCGTACGCGCATGGGGCTGCCCCGGACCGTGAGGTCCGGGGCAGCCCCATGCGGTGTCCGACGCGTCAGCGGTTCGGCGGGTAGCGCCGGTCGGCGTGCTCGGTCCGGGCCTCGGTCACCACCCGGTCGGCCCACTCGTCCAGCAGCGGCTGCGCGATCTTCTCGGCCTCCGCGGCCTCCTTCGCGGCCCTCTTGGCGGCCTTCTGGGCTTCTTCCTCCGCCTCCATCTCCGCGATCACGTCGATCGGCGGCGGCGCCTTGGCCAGGAAGATCCAGGTCAGGTAGACGCAGAGGAGGAAGGGCGGGATGCCGAGGGCGACCTTGACCCAGCCCAGCTGGGTGGCGTTGCCCCACCAGTAGAGCGGGAAGAGGATCGCGGACTTGGCGAGCAGGATGATGCCCCAGGCCCAGCTGGCCTTGGTGTAGGCGACCCGGCGGCCGGGGTTGCGGTCCCGCCAGGAGAGGTTCTCCTTGAAGACCGGGCCGAGGATCAGGCCCAGGAGCGGAAAGCCGGCCAGGGCGGACACGCAGTACGCCACGGCGAGGCCGAGGGTGTAGAGCATGCCCGGCAGGTAGAAGTTCTTGGCGTTGCCGGACATCATCGCGAAGACCGCGCCGAAGGCGACCCCGAAGACGCCGCTGAAGGCGTGCTTGAGGGTGTCCTTGCGGGCCAGCCTGGCCAGGCCCAGCAGCACGGACAGGCTCACCGCGACGATGGCGGCGATGTGGATGTCGCGGTTGACCGTGTAGATCGCGACGAAGACCAGTCCGGGCACGGTGGTCTCCACCATGCCGCGAACCCCGCCGAAGGCCACGAAGAGGGCCGCTTCCGTGACGGCCCTCGACTCGTCCGTCTGCTCGTCCGTCTGCTTGTCGTTCGACGCCACCCGTTACTCCTGTCCGACCGGACGCAACTCGTATTTGGGGTTGAACAGCACCGGCCGGCCACGGTTCATGGAGATCCGTCCCGACGCGATGATCTTGCGACCCGGCTCTATTCCGGCGATGCTCCGGCGGCCGAGCCACACCACGTCCAACGCGGCCGAGCCGTCGAACAGCTCGGCCTCCAGCGCCGGTACGCCGGCCCGCGGTCGCAGTGTGACCGCGCGTAGTGTACCGGTCACCGTCACGATCTCGCGGTCGTTGCAGGCGCTGATCGGCAGGCATCCGGCCGCCAGGGTGTCCTCCTGCAGTTCCTCGGAATGCAGCTCTTCCTGCGTCGAGGACAGGCGGTCGAGCATCCGGCGGAAGCGGTTGGCGGGTCGGTCCGAACGGGTGGTACCACTCATGCTTGAAGCCTACCCGGCGGCGCCCGAAGGATCAGCGCCCGCAGCGCCGTCGTGTGCCGGGCGGCGGCTGGATTCGGGCGGGACGACTTCGGGTGAGACTTCGCACGACTGCCATACGCCTGTAACGCTACGGCGTTGACCCCGGCCCCCGACCGTTGCGAGCATCGGCACATGGCTTCTCCGGCTTCCTCACCCTCCCGCTGTACGGACTCGCGCCGCCGCTGAGCCCCGCGATCTCGCCGGCTCTGTCCGCCGTCCCGCCGATCGAGCGAGAGGGAGCCGATGACCGCCGTCTCCGACTTTTCCCTGCGGCCCGCGCTGGTCGCACCGCCCGCGCCGCTGCCCGCCGCCGACCGCTCCGGGGAGGGCGGCGGCACCGCGGCCGTGCTGCGGGCCGTCCTGCACGGCGGCCCGCTGGCCCGTACGGCGCTGGCCCGCGCCACCGGACTCAGCCCGGCCGCCGTGTCCCGCTACACCGCCGAGCTGATCGGCCTCGGGCTGCTGCGCGAGCTGCCGCCCCCGGCCGGTCCGCCGCGCGCGGGGCGGCCCCAGGTGCCGGTGGACATCGATCCGTCGCACCACGCCGCGTGCGGGGTGCACATAGCGCTGGACTTCACCACGTACGCCGTCGTGGATCTGCGTGGCCGGGTCGTCGCCCATGAACGGCGCCCGCACCTGGGCGACTCAGGCGGAGTCCTGGACGACATCCGCCGCCACCTCCCCCGCTTTCTGGCCAGGCACGCCGCCGGCCGCTCGGTCCTCGGACTGGGCGTCGTCACCGGCGGCTGGGTCGACTCCGAGCAGGGCACGGTCGTCGAGCACACCCCGCTGGGCTGGCGAGACGTCCCGGTACGGCGCGTGCTGGCCGCCGCCACCCGGCTGCCGGTGCATGTCGACGGCCATGCCCGGGCCCTCGCACAGGCCGAGCTGCTGTTCGGCGCCGGGGCGGGGCGCTCGGAGCTGGTCCAGCTCTTCGTCGGCAATGTCGTGGACGCCGCCATCGCCGCCGGCGGCACCGTCCTGCGCGGCCGCCGCTCCGGCGCCGGCGACGTCGCCCACCTCGCCCTCGGCGGCCCGGCCCGGCACGCCTGCGCCTGCGGCCGTACCGGCTGCCTCCAGGCCGCCGTCTCCGAACTCGCCGTCGCGGAACGCGCCTTCGAGGCCGGCATCATCCCCGCCCCCGAGTTCCAGCTCCTCATCGCCCTCGCCGGCGAAGGCAACCGCCGCGCCGTACGCGTCCTGCGCGAACGCCTCCGCACGGTCGGCCGCGCGGCGGCCCTGCTGCTCGACCTCATCAACCCCGAAGTCCTCGTCGTCGCCGAGCAGGCAGCCATCCACTTCCCCGAGCTGCTGCCCGACCTGTACGAGGAGGTCGCCGCGCACTCACATCTGTGCGCCGACCCCGAACGCGCCGTCGTGCCCACGAGTTTCGGCACCCGCGTCCTGGCCGTCGCGGCCGGCGCGGTCGTCCTCGACGCCGTGTACCGGCGGCCGATGGAACTGCGTACGGCGCGTACAGCACGTACGGCGTAAGCTGCTCCCAGCTTGTCGAAATGGGGGTTCCGGCATGGGTGGCTGGATGTGGTGGCTGATTCCGGTCGTGTTGGTCGGCGGGGGCCGGATCGCCGAGAGCGTACGCAGCGGCATGAAAACCCGTCACAAGCGAAAGCTTGAGCTGGTCAAGGCCGCTGAACGCAAGCAGCTCGCCCTCGACGCCGCGAACCGGCCGCCCGAGCCGGTCTGTGGCTGCACCCACCACCTGGCCAAGCACGACAAGCACGGCAAGTGCCACGAGGTGGTCGAGGCACCCACCGCCTGGGACGCCGACCGCAAGCCCCTGCAGTTCGAGGCGCGGCCCTGCAACTGCCAGCAGTACATCGGCCCGGAGCCGCTGGGTACGGTCTTCGCGCCGGAGATCACGGACTTCCGCTAGCCGGCTGCGCCGGCCGGGCCGACGCCAGCCCGGGGTTTCTTCCAGCGCGTAGCAAATCGTTGCCGCAGCCAACCACCCGCCGCAGACTCGGGTCCATGGACGCGACACGAAGGGCCGCGGCGCGGGACGCCGCCGGGCGGGAGACGGTCAACGCCTTCCGGGCCCACCACTTCGCCGGTCTCGGCTGTTGCGGCGCGCGCTGAGCGCGCGCCTTCCGGCCTTCTGTCACCCGTGAGTTGGAGCTGCTTCGCCATGACCGCACCCGCACAGACCGCCATCGACGTCGTCAAGGTCGCCGGGAACATCGGCGCCGAGATCAGGGGCGTCGACCTCGCCGCCGAGCTGACCGACGACACCGTCGCCGCGATCCGCACCGCCCTGCTCGACCACAAGGTCGTCTTCTTCCGGGGCCAGGACCTCGACGAAACCTCGCACGAGCGCTTTGCCCGCCGCTTCGGCACTCCCACCACCGCCCACCCCACCGTGCCCGCCCTGGAGGGCGCGCCGGCCGTCCTCGACCTGGACTACGGCAAGACCACCGGCCGGGCCAACCAGTGGCACACCGACGTGACCTTCGTGCAGAGCCCGCCGCTGGGCTCGATCCTGCGCGCGGTCACCATCCCGCCGTACGGCGGCGACACGGTGTGGGCCAACACCGCGACCGCGTACACGAATCTCCCGTCCGAGCTGCGCGAACTGGCCGACCGGCTCTGGGCGGTGCACTCCAACCAGTACGACTACGCGGCGTACCGCCCGACCGACGAGGACGAGGTCGTCAAGCGCCACCGTGAGGTCTTCACCTCCGTCAACTACGAGACCGAGCACCCGGCGGTCCGCGTCCACCCCGAGACCGGCGAACGCGTCCTGGTCCTCGGCGGATTCGTACGCCGCTTCGTCGGCTGGACCGGGGACGCCTCGCGCGAACTGCTCCAGCTGCTCCAGTCCTACGTCACCGAGCTGGAGAACACCGTGCGCTGGCGCTGGGCGCCGGGCGACGTCGCCCTCTGGGAGCAGCCAACAAGATCCCCCATAGCCTAATATTCCCAAGCCACAGAGGGCATGCACCTAACTTTCATTTGAAATATTGAGACACATATCCACTAATATGCGGGACCGGGAGAGGGGTGGCACCTGACTGATTCGTGGGCGTCGCTCCCCGCAATAGCCCCAGTCCGCACGGTGACCTTTCTCGCGCGGCATAGACCGACGTCAGGCGCGCCGAGTCACAAGCATTCCGCATCTTCCTGTAGCCGCACCTAACAGCAAAGTCCTGGGAATTGCATGGATTACGCGATTCGGGGTTGGCCGGCGTGGGGCGTCCGGCATATCGAGTCGCTTTCCTTCGTACCGAGTTACCTGTTTGGACTGTCGCTCGCCGCAATGGCGCTGGCGAGGCGCAAAGGCGGTTGCCTGGACTGTGGGCGGATCAGCCAGCCAGCGTGCTCGCTTCTGATAAACGGGGTACCGGCAACCGTACTGATGATCGGTACGTGACTTCCCCTCCCATCAACGGTCAGCAAGGCTCGCCGGTCATGGAGCACAACAGGCACCGCTTATAGCACTGCTGGAACCCTTTGGGCAGGTTTTATAAATTGATCACTCATTGTGGTCTATGCCCACTGGAATTCCGACGGGCTGGACAGACTCTCCCTCAAGGGCCGCAGGTGTTCGTGCCGGCGGGGAGACGAGGGGGGATGCCGTGACGCAAGCCAGTGACAGTGCCGGAGACAGCCAGGGGATCGATGCCGCGCTGGTGGCTGCCGGGGTGGCTGACTTGGTGCTCAGCGGTATTGGGGCTGTCTTGCGGGGAGCGCAGGTGGTGTTGCGGCGGTCGGACCTGGCCGAGCTGGCGCAGGACGGTCAGGAGGAGATGAAGGCACGGGGGCGGCTGGCACTTCGACGACATGCCTTGGTGAGCGAACCTCATATGGAACTGCTTGCTCGTCGGGTTGCCGCGCGTCTCGGTCAGAGCGATGAGTGAGAATCGGGAGCAGGATGCGCTCCGGTCCCGGGTGGACGCAGAGCTGCATGAGTTCACGCAGCGGGAGTTGGAGCAGTTCGTCGCTGTCGACCCCGATCTGATTCCGGTGGCTGAGCAGTTGGCCGTAGCCGTGGCTCGGGGCAAGCGTCTGCGGGCGGCCTTCTGCTACTGGGGGTGGCGAGCGGGCGGACAACCGGACAGCGATGCGTTGGTAAGGGCCGCCGCGGCGATGGAGTTGGTGCACACCGCTGCCGTCGTGCACGACGACCTGATCGACGAAAGCCCGGTGCGGCACGGCATGCCGAGCGCCCACATTGCCCTGCGCTCGGCGTTCACCGGCCGGACACGCTCCCAAACCGGCGGCCGGGCCTTGGCCATGCTGGCCGGAGACCTGCTGATGTCGTGGGCTGGGCAACTGTTCGCCTCCTGCGGCCTGCCCGCGGCCTACCTGGCCCGGGCCCGCGGGTTGTGGGCGGTCATGGCCAGAGAACTCATCGCCGGAGAGTGTCTGGAGATCCTGCGCACCGGCGCTCGGCCCGATACAGGCAGCTCGCTGCAGGTGATCCGGTACAAGACCGCCAAGTACACGGTCGAGCACCCACTGCACATCGGTGGCGCACTGGCCGGTGCCCCCGGCTCACTGATGAAAACCTTCACCGCCTACGGACTGCCCCTGGGTGAAGCGTTCCAGCTACGCGACGACCTGCTCGGCCTCTTCGGCGACCCGGAGCGCACCGGCAAGTCGAATCTGGACGACATCTGCGGCAACCGGCCCACCGCCTTGCTCGCCGAAACCTGGTCGGCCGCAACCACGGCCGAGCGCAGGGAACTGCGCGGCCTGCTCGGCCGGGGCAATCCGGACGCCGAGGGCCTGTCGCGGATACGGGCGATCATGCAGCGCACCGGAGCACCCGCCCGCATCGAGGAAATGATCACTCAACGCGTGCACGCCGCAACCGGCGCCCTCGCACACGCGTCGTTGCCGGCCTGCGCGGCCGACGCACTGTCCCAGCTGATGGCCTCGGCCACAGCCCGCCAGTTCTGAATCTGCCGAAAGGACCCTATGTCCTACACAGAAGAATCCATGAACGCCCTGCGGGTCCTGGGTGACGAACTTGCCGACGCGACGGTGAACACCCTGTTCGAGCGGGGAGACATCGGCAAGTTCAACACGCTCATGCGCTACTTCTCCACCGCCGGCCAGGATCTCCCCGACGGGCTGCCCGACGTGGCCCGCGAATACCTGCACGCGACCAGCACACCACCGGCCTGGGTGGACTGGGGCGAGATGGAAAAGGCCCGGCTGTTCTTCGTAGACAACAACGTGCACATCTGCACGGCGTTGTCCTTCGCGGCGATGCCGGCCTGCTACGCCGTCCCGCACGTGGCGAAGCTGCTCAGCGCCACCCACTCTCTGGAATACCCCTCTCGGCGCATGGCCGAGACCGGGCAGTTCACCGTCTACCTGATGCAGCCCGACGCGTTCGAAGCCGGCAGCCGGTTCATCCCTGCCGCGCAGAAGGTGCGTCTGCTACATGCCTCCATCCGCTACCACCTGAACCGCGAAGGCCGCTGGGACGCGGCCGGGCTCGGCACGCCGATCTGCCAGGAGGACATGATCGGCGGCCAGATGATGTTCTCCATCCAGGTCCTGGACGCGATGCACCGCCTGGGTATCCACATGTCGGTCGACGGAGCGGAGTCCTACTTCTACGCCTGGCGCGTTGTCGGCGCGATGCTCGGCATCAGCCTCGACCACGCACCGGCCGACCTGGGCAGCGCCCGGCAGTTCTCCGACCTCTACATGACGCGGCACATGGGCCCGTCCGAGGAAGGCGCCCGGCTGACCCGCCAGCTCATCGACCTCTACGAGGAGGTCGTCCCCGGAACCCTACTCGACCCCCTGGTCGCAGCTCTCGTCCGCTACCTCATCGGTGACACCTGCGCGGACTGGCTCCAAGTGCCACGAACCGCCTGGGACACAGCGGTCAAAACAGCCCCCGCCCTACTCGGGATCCTCGAACGCATCGAAGACAACTCCCCATTAGGAGCCTGGGCCCTGGACCGCCTCGGCCATTTCACCACCCTCTTTGAACTCAGCGCGCTCACCCGCGGCCGTGTCATGCAGTACGCCATCCCCGAACAACTCAAAAGCGAGTACGGCGTAACCTCCACCAGCCTCCGGACCAACCGCTGGACCCCGCCACCCCTGACAGTCCAGACCTGAGCGCCCCCTCTTCTAGGAGATGCCTGCGCGCGGAGCCAGGCCGCCCCACATTCCGCAAATTCCAATCGCCGGACTTACCAGCACACGTCCACGGCACCCACGCCGCAGCTCGCATTTCAGGGCAGCCAGCGGTGGGCCTGGACGAGGGTGACGCATGCGGCGTCGACGTACCAGAGGCGGTTCTCCCCATCCCATCGGGCACGCAGCTCCTTCTTCGCCTTCTCCTCGTAAGGGACATCGAGATACAGCTCTCAGCGCGGGCGTCACACCTGGACCACGTGAACGTCCTGGGCTTTGAGTGCTGACAGATAAGCCCTTAGATCGTCGGGATCGCTGGTGAAGACGACAGCACTGCCATGTCGCACGGCCGTCAGTGCGACCAAGGCGTCCACTGCGTCCGGGCGCTTCTTCGGTGGCAGTTCCGCCATGCCGAGCGCGGCGCCGATACGGTGCCAGTCCGTCAGGTCAGGCCCAGTCGCGCAGGCCATGCACGGGGTCTGCCCGGCACTGGTCGGACGCATCGCTGCGGCGGCAGTGCGGGCTTGCGGGACCGTGCAGTCCTTCATCACGCCGGCGAGCGCGTGCACGATAGCAGGATGGGGTCGCCATACCTGAGCAAGTACCGGGCCGAGCACCACCGCACGGTGCGGCGCGCCCTTGAGCCCGCCGTGCAGGCGGACAGCCTTGGCCTTGCGGTCGGCCAGGGCGATGAGCATCCCCGTGTCGTACACCGGAACGCGGGCGGTCACGCAGCTTCCCCCGGACCGGCGGCAGGACGGTCCGCACCATAAATGAGATCCAGGGCCTCTTGGACTTCGCGCCGCTCTTCCTCGGTCAGATCGCCTTCAGCAACCTCCGGCAGCGGAGGCAGCGCGGCAGCTTCGACCTCGGCTGCGGCGATCACCTCGTCCACCTGGGAGAACTGTGCCTCGATGGCTTCCGCCTCGGCCATCTGCCGAGTGGCGGCATTGACGAGATACGCGGAGACGTCCATCCCGGCCCGTTCGGCATGGACCTTGATGCGCTCGGCGTGCTCCTCGTCGAGACTGATGCTGATCCTGGTCTTGGCCATACCGATAGTGTATGACGCGTATTACGGGAGGCCAAGCGGCCTGCGAGCATTCAGCCGCCACCCGTCTTCGGAATGGACGTCCATGGCTTGACGATCAAGCTGTTTTCCCTGGTCAACGGGGCCGACATCGCGGCCGGCCCTGCGTGGACGGGATGCACCACCAACGTCGGCTGCTCATTCCCGCAGGCAGCACGATAAGGCCCCTCTCGTCGACGGCCCGCCCGCGCAAGCACAGGATCTCCGGCGCGCACAGCAAGGCTGCACGAGGGTTTCTTCCACGGTGTTGCAAAACATTGCGAGGGCTGCACCGGCCCTCGCACAATCGAGCTATGGATGCGACTGGGAGGGCTGCGGCGCGTGACGCCGCCGGGCGGCAGGCCGTCAACGCCTTCCGCGCCCACCACTTCGCAGGGCTCGGCTGTCGCCGCGCCGCCGGATCCACCCGCTGAGCCAGCGGCGCCCCGCGTCTCCCGTGCCGCCTCTAGCCGGTTCCCGCACGGCCTCTGCCCCCACCACGGGGCCTCCCTGCTATGCCCGCACCCCGTTGGAGCTGCCTCACCATGACCGCACCCGCACAGACCGCCCTCGACGTGATCCCGGTTTCCGGGCGCATCGGCGCCGAGATCCGCGGCGTCACCCTCACCGGCGACCTGCCTGCCGACACCATCAGCCAGATCCTCGACGCCCTCCACGAACACAAGGTCATCTTCTTCCGCGGCCAACGTCACCTCGACGACACCGGCCAGGAAGCCTTCGCCCGCCTGCTCGGCCACCCCGTCTCCCACCCCACCGTGCCCTCCGCCGACGACCGCTACGTCCTCGAACTGGACTCCGCGAAAGGCGGCCGCGCCGACCACTGGCACACCGACGTCACCTTCGTCCCCGCCTACCCCAAGGCATCCATCCTGCGCGCGGTGACCGTACCCGAGCGCGGCGGCCACACCATCTGGTCCAACACCGCAGCCGCCTACAACACCCTCCCCGCCCCCATCCGCGAACTCGCCGACAAACTCCGCGCCGTCCACACCAACGCCTACGACTACGCGGCCCGCCTCGTGGAACGCCCCGACCTCACCACGGAAGCCGCCAAGCTCTACTACGAGACGTTCAGCTCCACCGCCTTCAAGACCGAACACCCCGTCGTCCGCGTCCACCCCGAAACCGGCGAACGCTCCCTCCTGCTCGGCGGCTTCGTCCAACGCATCGCCGAACTCCCCGCCAACGACAGCCGCCTGATCCTCGAACTCCTCCAGTCCTACGTCGAAAAGCCCGAAAACCAGGTCCGCTGGCACTGGCAAGCCGCAGACGTAGCCATCTGGGACAACCGATCCACTCAGCACTACGCCGTCAACGACTACGCCGACCAACCCCGCCTCGTCCGCCGCATCACCCTCGACGGCGACATCCCCATCGGCGTCGACGGCACCCACAGCCGCCTGCTGGAACCCGCCGACCCACCCGCCGTCGCCGGCATCATCCCCGCCGAACAGCTCACCCACGCCCACACCGGAGGAGCCGCATGACCACCCCCACCCGCAACAAAACACGGCCAACTTCACGAAGGTGCTGGGACAACCGCGCCACCCAGCACTACGCGCTCGCGGACTACGGCACGCTGCCGCGGCGGGTCCAGCGGATCACCCTCGCGGGCGATGTGCCGGTGTCGGTGGACGGGACACGCAGCCGCTCGCTCGCCGGGGACGACACCACGTACAACACCGCGCTCGCCCAGCCGGGCGACGGACAGAAGGGCTGAACCCGATGACCGCCACCGTCAAGCCCGCCTCGGGCCACACCGGAGCCGACATCTCCGGCGTCGACCTCTCCCGCCCCCTGCCCGACGAGGACCTGGCCGCCGTCAAGGCCGCCCTGCACCGCTGGAAGGTCGTCTTCTTCCGCGGCCAGCAGCTCGACCACGCCGCCCAGATCGCCTTCGCCCGGCAGTTCGGCGACCTGACCTACGCCCACCCGCACGACGACGCCCCTCCGCAGGAGCACCCGGAGATCTTCACCATCGACCCGCGCCGCTACGAGGAACGCTACGGCGCCGGGTTCCGCGAGGCCGTCAAGAAGCGCCAGTACAGCTACTTCGCCGGCTGGCACACCGACGTCACGGCCGCCGTCAACCCGCCCGCAGGATCGATCCTGCGGGCCGAGACGGTCCCGGAGTTCGGCGGCGACACCCAGTGGACCAACCTCGTGGCCGCGTACGAGGGCCTGTCAGCCCCGCTGCGGGCCTTCGTCGACACCCTGCGCGCCGAGCACCGCTACGGCGGCGCCGAAAGGCCCACCGGCGACAGCGAGTACGCCCGCCGGATCAACGACAACCTCCTGGTCGCCGTCCACCCCGTCGTCCGGGTCCACCCCGAGACCGGCGAACGGGCGCTCTTCGTCAACCCCGGCTTCACCAGCCACATCGTCGACGTGACCCCGCGCGAGAGCCGGGCGATCCTCGACCTCCTCTACGGGGAGATCACCCGCCCGGAGTACACCGTCCGCTTCCGCTGGGAGCCCGGCAGCGTCGCCTTCTGGGACAACCGCGCCACCGCCCACCTCGCGCCGCGCGACATCGAGCACCTCGACGTCCAACGAACCCTGCACCGGGTCACCTTGATCGGTGACTTCCCGGTCGGCCCGGACGGACGGGAGTCCGAGCTGATCGCGGGCAGGCCGTTCACGGCCGAGCACAAGGTGGTCGTCAACGCCTGAGTCCGGAAAAAGCCGGTGGCCCGGAGCTGTTCTCCACAGCTCCGGGCCACCGGCTTTACGCGTACGGGTCAGTGGACCTCGGTGATCTCCGGGCCCCGGCGCATCGGGTCGATGCCGTCGGAGAACTTGCCCTCGGTGTCTTGGGCGACGCCCTCGGGGACCATCTGCGCGTCGTTCGGCAGCTTGAGGACGATCGGGTCGCGGGGCGCCATCGGCGATTCGCCGCGTACGACCACGGTGTCCCGGAAGACCTGCTCCAGCAGTCCGGCGGCCTGCGGCTGGACCGCGCCCTGGCCGGAGATCACTCCGCGCAGGAACCAGCGGGGGCCGTCCACACCAACGAAGCGGACCAGCTGCACGCCATTGGTGCCGTCCGGCAGCTGTACGGGCACCTGGGCCCGCAGTTCCCAGCCGAGCGGGCCCTCGACGAGGTCGACGATGCCACCCTGCCTGGTGATGCCGGAGGCGATCTCGTCGCGTACCTCGCCCCAGATGCCCTCGGACTTGGGGGCGGCGAAGCCCTGCAGCTGGACGGCGCTGTCCTTCAGCACCACGGTCGCGGCGACGATGGACTCACCGGCCACCTCGACCCGCAGCTCCATGCCCTCGACTCCGGGCACGAAAAGACCGCCGAGGTCGACCCGGCCGTCGGCGGGATCCTTGACCTCGCTCAGATCCCAGGGCCCGTCCGGCCTCGGGGCGGGCGGAAGGTTGTACCGACGGGACTCCACGGAGTCGTCCGACTCCTCGGCGTCTTCGGCCAGCTCGTCAGGGCTCTCGGCCTCGAGCTCGTCGAGGGCGTCTGCGCGCTCCTTGCGACGACGACGGAACACGTCACTGTCCTTCCCGGTCAACAATGACCGAAGCGTATCCATTACTGGCCGTAGCCGAGGGGCCCACCACCGCGGCATGACCCCCTGTGGAGCCGAAGCCCCCCGCGCCCCTTTCAGAGCCTGGCAGCTCCGCCACCTCCTGGAAGCGGACCCGCTCGACCTGCTGGACGACCAGCTGGGCGATCCGGTCTCCCGGCTCGAACCGCACGCTCTCGCGAGGGTCCAGGTTGACCACGATCACCTTGATCTCCCCACGGTACCCGGCATCAATGGTTCCCGGGGCATTCACCATGGCTACTCCGCAACGGGCGGCGAGCCCGCTGCGCGGATGTACGAAGGCCGCGTACCCCTCGGGGAGCGCGATGGACACCCCGGTGGGCAGCACCGCGCGCTCGCCGGGGGCGAGTTCCGCGGCCTCGGTGGTGATCAGGTCCGCACCCGCGTCCCCCGGCTGCCCGTACGAGGGAATGGGCACGCTGTCGTCCAGGCGCCGGATGAGTACGTCCAGCGGCGGACGGCTCCCGCCGCTCACGGGTTCACCTCGAAGGCGCGGGCGACCCGCACCTGGTCGGGGTCGGCCATGGCGGCACTGACCTCTTCCGGGCGGCCGTTGTTCGTGAAGTGTTCGACCTTGACCTCGATGAAGAGGGCCTCGGCCCGGACCGCGACCGGGCCGTCGGGAGCGCCGATCCGGCCCACCCCGGTCGCGTAGATCTTGCGTCCGGCGACGGCCGTGACGCGGGCGGCCAGGTACAGGGTCGTGCCGACGGGCACAGGGCGTACGAAGTCGGTCTCCAGGCGTCCGGTGACCGCGATGGTGTGCAGCAGCCAGCTCAGCGAGCCCAGCGTCTCGTCCAGCGCGGAGGCCAGCACCCCGCCGTGCGCCAGGCCCGGGGCGCCCTGGTGGGCAGGCTGTACGGTGAACTCGGCGGTGACGTCCACCCCGTCGCCGGCGCGGGATTCGAGGTGCAGTCCGTGGGGCTGTGCGTCGCCGCATCCGAAACACTGGTCGTAGTGCGCCCCCAGCAGCTCACCGGGCGCGGGAGCGTCAGGGTGCCGCACCGGCGCGGCCGCGTCCGGTGGCGGGGTCAGGGCCTGGCGGGGGGCCCGGCCGTCGTCTGTTGTCGCTGCACTCACGCCCGAGACCCTACCCTCCTGCGGGATCCTTTCCCGCCGGGTGTCCGTTGGTCTTGTCAGCCGTAGGGCAAGCCCTATGTCCCCGTCAGCACGGAGCACTCATGAGCCTCAAGTCCGTCGTCGTCACCGGAGCCGGCAGCGGGATCGGCCTCGCCGTCACCATGGAGCTGGCGCACGCCGGTTTCGACGTGATCGGCACCGTACGCGGTGAGGACAAAGCGGAGGCGCTGCGCTCGGCGGTGGAGCGGACCGGCGCCGCGGTGCGGACCGTGCTGCTCGACGTCGCCGACGCGACCTCCACCGTCAAGGCCTTCACGGAGATCGCCACTCTCACGGACGGCGGGCCCTGGGCGGTGGTCAACAACGCGGGCTTCGCCCAGCCCGGGGCGATCGAGGACGTGGACGACGATCAGGTACGGCGCCAGCTGGAGACCAATCTGATCGGCCCGGCGCGGATCGCCCGCCTGGTGCTGCCCACGATGCGCGAGCGGCGGGCGGGCCGGATCGTCAACGTCTCCTCGATCTCCGGGCGCGTCTCCCTTCCGATGATGGGCTGGTACTGCGCCAGCAAGCAGGCTCTGGAGGCGGTCACCGACGCCCTGCGGATGGAGACCGCGGCCTTCGGGGTCAAGGTCGTCCTGATCGAGCCGGGCTCGTACGCCACCGGTATCTGGCAGCACAGCGCCGGGCTGATGCCGGACGCGCAGTCCTCCGCCTACAGCGACCAGTACGACGCCGCCGACGACATGCTGCGCCGCGAGCTTCCGGGCCCCCGTCCGGTGGCTCTGGCGGTCCTCAAGGCCCTCACCACCCGCCGGCCCCTCCCCCGCTACCTGGTCGGCGGCAGCGCCCGCTCCACGGCGGTCCTGGACGCGGCCCTCCCGACCCAGGCCACCGACTGGGCCAAGCAGGTCGCCACCGGCCTGCGCGGCGCCCCCCGGGCCCTCGGCCGGGTCCAGGGCGCCCTCAAGCGCCGCACGGACTAGGCCCCGTGCCAAGCTGGTGACATGCAGCCTTACGACGAACGCCTCACCGTGCCGCGCTCCTGGTGGTTCCTGGCCGCCGGGGCGGGTCTCTCGCTCGCGCTGATCCTGCTCCCGCTGGGGACGCTGCCGATGCTGGCGGGCCTGGTCGGCGGGGCGGCGCTCACCGCGGCGGCGGTCAGCTCGTACGGCTCGGCGCGGATCCGCGTCGTCGCCGGATCGCTGGTCGCGGGGGACGCCCGGATCCCGGTCGAGGCGCTGGGCGAGGCGACGGTGCTGGACGCCGAGGAGGCGCTGGCCTGGCGGCAGCACAAGGCGGACCCGCGGGCCTTCATGCTGCTGCGCGCCTACGTCCCCACGGCGCTGAAGGTGGAGATCACGGACCCGGCCGACCCCACTCCGTACGCCTACCTCTCGACGCGCTCCCCGGAGAAGCTGGCGGCCGCGCTGCAGGCCGTCAGGACGCACTAGTGCCGTGACCGGCAATGTTTGCCCGTCAAGGAGCGTCGTCCGGTGCGTGCGATCGCAAGGCGGCCGGAAGTCCTTGTAGCGGAGCTACCAGGACTTTTGGCCAACGCCGCGAGCGTGCGTGCTGGGCGGTGCGACAGGGCAAAGCTTGCCGGGAGGGGCACTAGCTCAGGATTCGATGGCCGGCGGCTCGTCGGGCGCGGGGAGCGGCTCGTCCAGCTTTTCCAGCTCGTCCCAGGTGATCTGGTGCTCGCGGAGGTCCTTGCGGACGCGCTCGGCGAGCTTGCTGGTGTCGCGCCGGTTCATAACGGCGCCGATGGCCGCGCCGACCATGAAGGGGGTCAGGGTCGGCAGGTTGCGCAGGGTGCGCTTGAGGAGCTGCTGGCGCAGCTCCCGTTTCATCTTCACGCCGAGGGCGATGTTGACGGTCGACGGTTTGGTGACGTCGATGCCGCGCCGCTCGGTCCACTCGGCGAGGTAGAAGGTCGCCCGCTGCCGTACGGAGCCCGGGGCGCGCAGCCCGTAGACCTCGTGGAGCTCGGCGATGAGCTTGTACTCGACGACGGCGACCGCGAAGGTCTCCGCCGCCAGCTCGGCCGCCATCGCCGGCGGGGTGGGCAGCATCGCGGCGGCCCCGATCCCCGCGCCGACGGTCGCCGTGCCCTTCACGGCGCCGCTGGTGAGCTTGTCGGCGATCTCCTCGGGGCCGAGCCCCGGAAACTGCCGCCGGAGCGTCTGCAGGTCGCGTACCGGAATCCGCGGGGCCGCCTCGAGAAGCCGCTCCGCGAGGCTTGTGAGGCCCTTGCGGCCGACCCCGACCGCCACCTGGGTCCGGGAGCGTTTGACCCCGTCACCGGCGCCTATGGCGCCTGCGTCGATGATCTCGGCGCCCTCCGCGCCCGCGAGCGAGGCCGCGCGGCCTCGCTCGTCGTCGCTGTCCATGTCCACCCGGCTCCGTCAGGCCGCGCAGTCGCGGCAGATGGGGTTGCCGTTCTTCTCCGCGGCCAGCTGGCTGCGGTGGTGGACCAGGAAGCAGCTCATGCAGGTGAACTCGTCGGCCTGGCGGGGCAGCACACGGACCGACAGCTCCTCGTTGGAGAGGTCGGCGCCGGGCAGCTCCAGACCCTCGGCCTGGTCGAACTCGTCGACGTCCACTGCGGACGTGGACTTCTCGTTCCTCCGAGCCTTGAGTTCCTCGATGCTGTCCTCGTTGACGTCATCGTCGGTCTTGCGTGGTGTGTCGTAATCAGTAGCCATGTGTCGCTCTCCCCCTCTGGGTGTCTGCGGTGTCTCCAGCGCACGTAACGCGTGGGAGGCCGGTCTTGTGCCCGACCCGAAGCGGAGATTTTGCCTTACATCAAGTGCCGTTACTCAATCGACACCCAACCGAACCCCCGAAGAGGTGATCGCATCGGCTGCCGGTCACGACCGGAAACGGCCCTCATGTCGCACCTCGCTCACGCCACCACGTGTACTTCCCGTGATCATGACCTGCGGAAACATGGATTTATCGGAACTTTTTCCGATCTTCGCGATCACGGAGTGTGCATGTGGCGGGAATCGTATGTGTGATCGCTCACAGGGTCCCTCGGTGGGGTCCAGACCGCAAAATTCCGCCCAAAGCGAACACGGTCCGGGCCCTGTCACCTGTCGATGGGACGTGGATCACATCGGGATGGCGACCCTCATGACCAGGCCGCCTCCCTCTCGCGGCACCGCGGAGATGGTGCCGCCGTGGGCCCGGGCCACGGAACGGGCGATCGAGAGGCCGAGACCGACCCCCTTGTCGCTGCCGGTCCGCTCGGTACGAAGCCGGCGGAATGGCTCGAAGAGGTTGTCGATCTCGTACGCCGGGACCACCGGCCCGGTGTTGGAGACGGTGAGCAGGGCGTGGCCGCCCTCGGCACCGGTGGTGACCTCGACCCAGGGGCCGTCCTGCCCGCCGTCCTCCTTCGGGACGTTGTAGCGCACGGCGTTCTGCACCAGGTTGAGCGCGATCCGCTCCAGCAGCACCCCGTTGCCCTGCACGACGGCGGGCTCCAGCGTGCTGCGCAGCTCTACGCCCTTGGCGGTCGCCTCGCTACGGGTCTGCTCGAGGGCCTGGGAGGCCGCCTCGGCGACGTCCACCGGCTTGCGGTCCACGATCTCGTTGTCGCTGCGGGCGAGCAGCAGCAGGCCCTCCACGAGCTGCTCGCTGCGCAGATTGGTGGCCAGCAGGGTCCTGCCGAGCTGCTGCAGGTCCGCGGACGCCTCCGGATCGGAGAGCTGGACCTCCAGGAGGGTGCGGTTGATGGCCAGCGGCGTACGCAGTTCGTGCGAGGCGTTCGACACGAACCTGCGTTGCGCGTCGAAGGAGCGGTCGAGCCGTTCGAGCATCTCGTCGAAGGTGTCGGCGAGCTCCTTGAACTCGTCGTCCGGGCCGTCCAGCTCGATCCGGCGCTTGAGGTCGGAGCCGGCGGTGGCCCGCGCGGTGCGGGTGATCCGGCCCAGCGGGGACAGCACCCGGCCGGCGAGCAGATAGCCGACGGCGAAGGCGAGCACGGCCAGACCGATGAGGGCCAGCAGCGAACGCTTGAGCAGAGTGTTGAGCGCGACCTCACTCTGCTTCTGCATGCAGTCGGCCACCGCCTGGTTGAAGGCGGCGCTGTTGCCGCTGGGCAGGTCGCAGCTGGTGTTGGTGCGCTGGAACTCGGCGCTGATGAGGCGGAACGGCAGCACACTGCTCTGGTGCATGCCCTGCGCGGCGAGCAGGTAGATGATCCACAGCAGGACGACGCCGGCGATCAGGAACATGCCCCCGTAGAGCACGGTGAGCCTTATCCGGATCGTCGGGCGCAGCAGCGGCATCGGGCGCAGCGGCGGCCTGGGGTCCCAGGTCGGCTTGGGCGGTACGGCGGCCGACAGCGGGGACGACTGTTCTGGTGGGGAAGCGGCCACGGCGGATCAGATCCTGTAGCCGGAGCCGGGCACGGTCACGACGACGGCGGGCTCGCCGAGCTTGCGGCGCAGCGTCATGACGGTGACCCGGACGACATTGGTGAAGGGGTCGGTGTTCTCGTCCCAGGCCTTCTCCAGCAGCTGCTCGGCCGACACCACGGAGCCCTCGCTGCGCATCAGCACCTCCAGCACCGCGAACTCCTTGGGCGCCAGATGGATCTCCTTGCCTTCGCGGAAGACCTCCCGGCGGTTCGGGTCCAGCCTGATGCCTGAGCGCTCCAGTACGGGCGGCAGCGGAGCCGTCGTACGGCGGCCCAGGGCCCGCACCCGGGCGGTCAGCTCGCTGAAGGCGAAGGGCTTGGGCAGGTAGTCGTCCGCGCCCAGCTCCAGGCCCTCCACGCGGTCGTTCACATCGCCGGCGGCGGTCAGCATCAGCACCCGGGTGGGCAGGCCGAGCTCGACGAGCTTCCGGCAGACATCGTCACCGTGGACCACCGGGAGGTCGCGGTCCAGGACGACGACGTCGTAGTCGTTGACCCCGATCCGCTCCAGGGCGGCGCCACCGTCGTAGACGACATCGACGGCCATGGCCTCGCGTCGTAGTCCGGTGGCTACCGCATCGGCGAGCAGCTGCTCGTCCTCGACGACCAATACGCGCAAGGCGCTGTTCCTTCCGATGAGCATGAGCACTCGAGCATGAGACATCCCCCCGTACATCGTGCACCGACGCACGGTAAACGGACGGTAAGAGGCCATGGCCTCGCCGGACGGCGCCGGTGTACGACGGTGGCTTTCGCCCGGGAAGATTCTTCTACGGGTTGAGGTTTCCCTTCCGTTCCGCCTGGGGAGGACGATTTCAACCCCCGATCACGCCCACTGGGCGCGTACCTTCATCGTCATCTCGTCCCGTGGCAGAGCCGCTGCGTGATCCGAGGGTCCTGGACCACACACCTCGGACACACCCTGTGTCACCGACGACGACGAGGGGGCGCCATATGGACGCGTTCACCACCGGAATCCTGCAGCGCATACACAGCACCGAGTCCGACATCCGTCTCGCGAGGGAGTCAGGGGACGACTTCCTCGCCGAGGTCGAGCAGGCCGAGCTCGAGGACCTGCGTCGCCTCGCCGCCGAGCACGGCGTCGACGTCCTGCCGAAGATCGCCTGACAGGACCCGGCCCGCTCGCCCCGGACACCCGCTGGGTGCCGGGGCGTTTGCGTGCCCGCGTCTACGCACGTAGACAGTCCCGAGGGGCGGCCATGGCCAGGGCCTGTCCGGCCCTGGTCCGCCGGACAGGCCCCAGGCCCCTAGTCGTGCCAGGCGCCGAGGTCGTCCAGCAGGCGCTGCAGGCGCTCGAAGGTGCCTGGGACCGCCGCGACGGTCAGGTCGGGGTTGGGCGGCTCGCCGGGGCGGCCGCCGGTCAGGGCGCCGCCCTCGCGGGCGAAGAGCGCGCCGGCGGCGTAGTCCCAGGCGTGGAGGCCGCGCTCGTAGTAGCCGTCCAGGCGGCCGGAGCCGACGTCGCAGAGGTCGATGGCCGCGGACCCGGCGCGGCGGATGTCCCGCACCTGAGGGATCAGGCGGTGCGCGACCGCGGCCTGGTGGGTGCGCACTTCGAGGCGGTAGCCGAAGCCGGTGGAGACCAGTGCGTGCTCGAAGGGCGGGGCGGGACGGCAGTGCGCGCGCTCGCCGTTGACGAAGGCGCCCTGGCCGAGCACGGCATGGCAGGTCTCGCCGCGCATCGGGGCCACGACCACGCCGACGACGGTCTCGCCGTCGACCTCGGCGGCGATGCTGACGGACCAGGAGGGCAGCCCGTAGAGGTAGTTGACGGTGCCGTCCAGCGGGTCGATGACCCAGCGCACGCCGCTGGTGCCCTCGCTGCTGGCCCCCTCCTCGCCCAGCAGGCCGTCGGCGGGCCGGCGGTCGGTGATGATGCCGGTGATGAGCTTCTCGGCGGCGATGTCCATCTCCGTGACGACGTCGATCGGGCTGCTCTTGGTGGCGGCCACGCCGAGATCCGCCGGCCTGCCGTCGCGCAGTAGTGCGCCCGCCCTGGCGGCCGCCTCCAGGGCGATGGCCAGAAGCTCGTCCTTCAGCCGGCCGGTCACTGGGCACCCGCCGCGGCCGGGCGCGGGCTGCGCGCCGGGCAGCAGCCGACCGGGCAGACGTCGTGGCTCGCCCCCAGCGCGCCCAGCGCGCAGCGCTCCACCGCGAGGCCCCGCTCGGTCACGGCGCGCTCGAGCACCAGGTCCCGTACGGCCGCCGCGAAGCGCGGGTCCGCTCCGACGGTCGCGGCGCGGGCGACCGGGAGGCCGAGCTCGGCGGCCTTGGCGGTGGCCTCGGTGTCGAGGTCGTACTTGACCTCCATGTGGTCGGAGACGAAGCCGATCGGCACCATGACGGCGGCCGGGGTGCCGGTGGCGTGCAGTTCCTCCAGGTGGTCGCAGATGTCGGGCTCCAGCCACGGGATGGTCGGGGCGCCACTGCGCGACTGGTAGACCAGCCTCCAGGGGCGGTCGACGCCGGTGGCCTCACGTACGGCGTCGGCGATCAGCCGGGCGGTGTCGAGGTGCTGGGCGACGTAGGCGCCGCCGTCGCCGTGGGCCTCCACCGGGCCGGAGGTGTCGGCGGCGGCCGTGGGGATGGAGTGCGTGGTGAAGGCGAGGTGCGCGCCTTCCCGTACGTCCTCCGGCAGTTCGGCCAGCGCGGCGAGGACGGCGTCCGTCATGGGCGTCACGAAGCCGGGGTGGTTGAAGTAGTGCCGCAGCTTGTCGACGCGCGGCACGGGCCGGCCCTCGGCCTCCAGGGCGGCGAGGGAGGCGGCGAGGTTCTCGCGGTACTGGCGGCAGCCGGAGTAGGAGGCGTAGGCGCTGGTGGCGAGGACGAGGATGCGGCGGTGGCCGTCGTCGGTCATCTGACGCAGGGTGTCGGTGAGATAGGGCGCCCAGTTGCGGTTGCCCCAGTAGACGGGGAGGTCGAGGCCGTTCTGCGAGAAGTCCTTGCGCAGCGCGTCGAGCAGCTCGCGGTTCTGCGCGTTGATGGGGCTGACGCCGCCGAAGAGGAAGTAGTGCTGCCCCACCTCCTTCAGGCGTTCGCGCGGGATGCCACGGCCGCGCGTGACGTTCTCCAGGAAGGGGACGACGTCGTCCAGCCCTTCGGGGCCGCCGAAGGACAGCAGCAGCAAGGCGTCATAGGGGACGGCTGTGGTGGGAGCGAGCTGATCGGACATGCCTCCGATCCTGCCACTCGCCCGGCGGCCCGCGAGCGGACCCCGTGCCGGGAAATGACTTGCGCCTGCTCCGTAAGCTGTGTCGAGCAGCTACATTCCTGACCACCTTCGGCAACGCTGCCGTGGAGACGCCTTGCCCAGCCCCTACCGCGCGATCTTCGCCGCCCCCGGCACCAGGGGCTTCTCCGCCGCCGGGTTCGTCGGGCGGATGCCGATGGCCATGCTCGGCATCGGCATCGTGACGATGATCTCCCAGGTCTCCGGCCGCTACAGCCTCGCCGGCGGGCTGGCCGCCGTCTTCGCGCTGACCGAGGCGGCGGCCGGCCCGCAGATCTCCCGCCTGGTCGACCGCTACGGGCAGCGGCGGGTGCTGCGCCCGGCGGCGACGGTCACCGTGACGGGCGTCGCCGGGCTGCTGGTGTGCGTACGGGCTGGGGCGCCGGACTGGACGTTCTTCGCCTGCACCGTGGTCGCGGGCTCCAGTACGCCGAGCGTGGGTGCGCTGGTGCGGGCCCGCTGGGCGGCGATCCACGGGGGCTCACCGGGGCTGCTGCACACGGCGTACGCCCTCGAGTCGGTCGTGGACGAGATCTGCTTCATCATCGGGCCGATCCTGTCCATCGGGCTGTGCACGGTCTGGTTCCCGGAAGCCGGCCCGCTGCTCGCCGCGCTGTTCCTCGCCGCGGGCGCGTATCTGCTCGCCGCCCAGCACTCGACCGAACCGCTCCCGCATCCGCGTGGGCAGCACTCCGGCGGCTCGGCGCTGAGCTCGCGCGGGCTGCGGGTGCTGGTGCTGACCTTCGTGGCGACCGGGACGATCTTCGGGGCAATGGATGTCGCCACGGTGGCCTTCGCCGACGAGCGCGGTCACAAGGCGGCGGCCAGCCTGGTCCTGGCGACGTACGCGGCCGGATCGTGCACGGCGGGCGTCCTGTTCGGGCTGTTCCGCCCGAAGGGTCCGGCATCTCATCGGTTCCTGCTGGGCGTTTCCCTGATGGCGGTGAGTATGATCCCGCCACTACTGGTCGGAAACTTGCCGTTCCTGGCCGTGGCGCTGTTCGTCTCGGGCCTGACCATCGCACCGACGTTGGCCACCGCGATGGGCCTGGTCGAGCAGCTGGTACCGCGCGCGAAGCTCACCGAGGGCATGACGTGGACGATCACCGGGCTGGCGGTCGGAGTGGCGCTGGGCGCCTCGCTGGCCGGGGCGGTGATCGACTCGGCCGGTGCCCGGGCGGCGTACACGGTACCGGCCTCCGCAGCGGCGCTCGCCGTGGTGGTGGCCTTCCTGGGGTACCGCCGGCTCCGGCCGGCGGCGGAGCTGGAGCTGGAGGGGTCTCGCAGTGATGAGCAGCAGCACCACGAGCACGACGAGCAGGACCGCCGGGAAGGCCGCATGGCGTAACTGGGCCGGCAACGTCGCCGCCCGGCCGCAGCGGGTCGTCTCCCCGGCCTCCGTGGACGAGCTGGCCGCGGCGGTCGTCAAGGCCGGCGAGGACGGGCTGACCGCCAAGGCCGTGGGCACCGGGCACTCCTTCACCGCGGCCGCCGCGACGGGCGGCGTGCTGATCCGTCCCGAGCGGCTCAGCGCGATACGCGCGATCGACCGCACGGCGGGCACCGTCACCGTCGAGGCGGGCGTGCCGCTCAAGCAGCTCAACGCCGTCCTCGCCGCCGAGGGGCTGTCGCTGACCAACATGGGCGACATCATGGAGCAGACCGTCGCCGGCGCCACCAGCACCGGCACGCACGGCACCGGCCGCGACTCCGCCTCGATCGCCGCCCAGATCAAGGCACTTGAGCTGGTGCTCGCCGACGGCTCGGTGCTCTCCTGCTCGACGGACGAGAACGCCGACGTCTTCGCCGCCGCCCGGGTCGGCATCGGCGCGCTGGGCGTCATCAGCGCGATCACCTTCGCCGTCGAGCCGCTGTTCCTGCTGACCGCGCGCGAGGAGCCGATGACCTTCGACCGGGTCGTCGGGGAGTTCGACCGGCTCGCCGCCGAGAACGAGCACTTCGAGTTCTACTGGTTCCCGCACACCGACGGCTGCAACACCAAACGCAACAACCGCAGTCAGGGCCCCGCCGCCCCGGTCCCGGCCGTCCGCGGTTGGATCGACGACGAGTTGCTGTCCAACGGCGTCTTCCAGGCCGCCTGCGCGGTGGGCCGCGCCGTGCCGTCGGTCATCCCCGGGATCGCCCAGCTCAGCAGCCGCGCGCTGTCCGCGCGTACGTACACCGACATCCCGTACAAGGTCTTCACGCATCCGCGCCGGGTCCGCTTCGTCGAGATGGAGTTCGCGGTGCCGAGGCAGGCGGCCGTGTCGGTGCTGCGCGAACTCAAGGCCCTGGTCGAGGCCTCCGACTTCCGCATCAGCTTCCCGGTCGAGGTCCGGATCGCCCCGGCCGACGACATCGCCCTCTCGACGGCGTCGGGCCGCGACAGCGCGTACGTCGCCGTGCACATGTACCGAGGTACGCGCTACCAGGAGTACTTCACGGCGGTCGAGAAGATCATGACGGCCCATGAGGGGCGTCCGCACTGGGGCAAGATCCACACACGGGGCGCGGAGTATCTGGCCGGCGTGTACCCGCGCTTCGGTGAATTCACCGCCCTGCGGGACCGGCTCGACCCGGGACGGCTCTTCGCCAACGACTACCTGCGGCGGGTCCTCGGCGCGTAGCCCTGCGCCCGGTCGGCGCTCCTTACGCTCCCTCCACTTTCGAGTGACGTGTGAAGATCGCCACTCAACTCCCTTGGGACGGGACAAGTTCGGCGGCGCGGCGGCCCACCCGCGTGGCCCAAATGGAGTACTGTGACAAATCCTGGCTCCGGGAACCTTCCGGTTGCCCGGGCATGGGAGGGAACCCGAGTCGGCGCTCGTGACGCTGGGTGATTCGGTTGGTCACGCAGAGTTGCAAATAGGTAACCGTGCCATAACGGCGAGTCACGGCACATGCCCGACACGCCGGGAAACTCAGCAAGGTTGTGGCAGGCTGCACCCGGGCAGGTCACACTCGTCCATCGGGAGCAGCGACGCACGTGACGTCGGCAGGCACCACCCGGGAGGTAACCGTGCCCGAACTGCGTGTCGTGGCCGTCAGCAACGACGGCACACGACTGGTGCTCAAGGCTGCCGACAGCACGGAATACACGCTTCCCATCGATGAGCGGCTGCGCGCCGCCGTGCGCAACGACCGGGCACGGCTGGGCCAGATCGAGATCGAGGTCGAGAGCCACCTTCGGCCGCGTGACATCCAGGCGCGGATACGAGCCGGTGCCTCCGCCGAGGAGGTCGCACAGCTCGGCGGTATCTCCGTGGAGCGGGTCCGCCGATTCGAGGGACCGGTGCTCGCCGAGCGGGCCTTCATGGCCGAGCGGGCGCGCAAGACACCGGTACGTCGCCAGGGCGAGAGCACCGGGCCGCAGCTCGGCGAGGCGGTCGCGGAGCGGCTGCTGCTGCGCGGCGCCGAGAAGGACACCGTCCTGTGGGACTCCTGGCGGCGCGACGACGGTACGTGGGAAGTGCTGCTGGTCTACCGGGTGGCCGGTGAGCCGCATTCGGCGAGCTGGACGTACGACCCGCCGCGGCGGCTCGTGCAGGCCGTCGACGACGAGGCTCGCGCCCTGATCGGCGAGACCACGCCCGACACACAGGAGCCGAGCTTCCCCTTCGTGCCGAGGATCGCCCGGCTGCCGCGCGACCGTCCGCTCGACCGTGCGATGGACCGCCAGCTCGGCGGCCCCGACCGGCCCGCGCCCCCGACTCCCGAGGAGCGCGGTGCCGCGTCTGCCTCCGGCGCGGTCTCCGGTGCGGTCTCCGCTGAGGATGAGCGCGACTCGCTCACCAGCCTGCTCGAGGCCGTGCCGAGCTTCCGCGGCGACATGGTCGTACCGGCGCCGGCCACCGTGCCGGATGCGGTGCCGGTCGCAGAGCCCGCCGAGGACGACGAGTCCGTCGAGGATGCCCCGGCTGCCCCGGCCGCCAGCGCGGGGGCCGGTTCCGCCTACGCCGACGTCCTCATGCCGCGTGCCGTCGCCGGTCACCGCGACCGCCTCGTCGGCACCACCGACCGCCAGGCCGAGGCGGACGGCGTCCGCCCCGGCCGGCGTGCGACGGTGCCGAGTTGGGACGAGATCGTCTTCGGCTCGCGCCGCAAGAAGCAGGAGTAACCGGCGGGGGTTCCCCCCCTCTCTACCGGGTTGGGGGTAGGCCGCTCGCCTGAGGCGTAGCGGGCTGGCCCAACTCGGCCGCACCCGGCAACGGACGCGCACCCCGACGGTGGGTGGCCGAGGGTGCATCGGCGGCCGACGGTCCGTGGCCGAGTTGGGCCAGCCCTCCCCAGCCTTCGGCCGGGGGGACCCCCACCTCGCTTCGCTCGCCTCAGGCGGACGGCCTACCCCCAACCCGGGGGGTTGGGCTCAGCCCGGCTGGGGGCCCGTTGCCACGGGGCGGTCGGGGTCGGAGGACCATTCGCTCCAGGAACCGACGTACAGCGCGGCGGGGACGCCGGCGACCGCGAGGGCGAGCACTTCGTGGGCGCCGGAGACGCCGGAGCCGCAGTAGACGCCGACCTCGGCGTCGGGGGCGGCGCCCAGGTCGGCGAAGCGCAGCGCGAGCGCGTCGGCGGGGAGGAAGTGGCCGTCGGCGGCGAGGTTGTCGACGGTGGGGGCGCTGAGGGCGCCGGGGATGTGGCCGCCGACGCGGTCGATGGGCTCGACGTCGCCGCGGTAGCGCTCGGCGGCGCGGGCGTCGAGGAGGACGCCGCGGCGGGCGAGGGCGGCGGCGTCGGCGGCGGAGAGCAGCGGGAGGGCGCCGGGGGCGGGGGTGAAGTCGCCCGGGGCGGGGGCCGGGATGTCCTTGGCGAGGTCGTGGCCGGCGGCGAGCCAGGCGGGGAGGCCGCCGTCGAGGACGCGGACGCGGTCGTGGCCGGCCCAGCGCAGCAGCCACCAGGCGCGGGCGGCGGCCCAGCCGAGGCCGCCGTCGTAGGCGACGACGTCACGCCCGGCGCCGACCCCCGCGCGCCGCATGGCCGCGGTGAAGACCTCCAGGCCGGGCAGTGGATGCCTGCCGTCACCGGCCCCGGGCGCGCCGGCGAGTTCCGAGTCGAGGTCGACATGGACCGCGCCGGGGATGTGGCCGGCCTCGTACTCCGGGCGGCCGGGCGGGCCGCCGAGCTGCCAGCGGACGTCCAGCAGGACGGGCGTCGAAGGGCCGGACAGTTCGCTCGCCAGCTCGGCTACGGTGATGATGGGATGCATACGTCCATTGTGAGCGTCCGGGGGACAACCTTTGGCGGATTGTCACTGCGCGGCAACGGTCGCGAAACGGACCGGTAATGCTAAATCGGGCATTCTCCTGCGGGAACACGGTGATTGCGGCGCGGCCGGAGCGCGCGCCGCACCAGGTGGTGGAAGCATCGGCTCTGGCACCTCCCCCACACCCCCCACAGCCCCGTGCGCTGCTCCCCAGGAGAGAACCGATGACCGAGGTACCGACCCGCCGCCCCCCTGGCGCACCGTGCTGGGTCAGCCTGCTCGCGCACAACCTGGAGGCGACCCAGGACTTCTACGGCCAGCTGTTCGGCTGGGAGTTCGAGTCCACACCGCAGCCCTTCGGGCCGTACGTACGGGCCACCCTGAACGGCCGCGGTGTGGCCGGGATCGGCGAGATGCCCAGGGACCGGCATCTGCCGATCGCCTGGACGACCTACTTCGGCACCGACGACGCCGACATGACGGCCGAGCTGATCAGGGGCTGCGGGGGCACGGTCGGCGTCGGGCCGCTGGACGCCGACGACGCGGGGCGGATGGCGATTGCCTCCGATCCGCTGGGCGCGGTGTTCGGTATCTGGCAGCCGCTGCGGTACACGGGCGTCGAGGTGCTGGGCGAGCCGGGGTCACTGGCCTGGAACGAGCTGATCACCCGGGAGACTTCGGCCGTGGGGAAGTTCTACGCGGCGGTCTTCGGCTTCGACACGGAGGCCGTGGTGTCCGCCGACTTCGACTACCTCACCCTCCACCTTCAGGGGCAGCCGGTGGCCGGGATCCACGGCGTGGGCCAGGCGCTGCCGCGCGACCGGGGCGCGCACTGGATGACGTACTTCGCCGTGGCCGACACCGATGCCGCCGTCCGGCACGTCGCCGAGCTGGGCGGCCATGTGGTGCGCGGGGCGCGCGACTCGGCGTACGGGCGGCTGGCGACGGTGGCCGATCCCGAGGGCGCGGTCTTCACCGTGATCCATACGGCTCACTGACCGATCGGCAGGACATCCGGGGAGATGGCGGCCGCGCGGGCCGTGGCGGCGGTCATACGGCGGATGTGGTGCCGGCGGCACAGCACCTCGTAACCCACCTCGCCGCCCTGGCCGTTGACGTCGCCGACGACGACCTGCTCGCCCTCGACGACCATCACCCCGTCCACCGTACGGCCGTTGTGGGTGGCGCGGGCGCCGCACCAGCACAGGGCCTCGACCTGGAGGACCTCGACGCGGTCGGCCATCTCGACCAGGCGGCGGGAGCCGGGGAAGAGCTTGGTGCGGAAGTCGGTGGTGATGCCGAAGGCGAAGACGTCCAGGCGGAGGTCGTCGACGATGCGGGCGAGCTGGTCGATCTGGTCGGGGGTGAAGAACTGGGCCTCGTCGACGAGTACGTAGTCGGCGCGGCCGCCGCCGGAGAGGTGGGCGACGAGGTAGGCGTAGAAGTCGAAGTCGTCGGTGGCCTCGACGGCCTTGGTCTCCAGGCCGAGGCGGGAGGACAGGACGCCTTCGCCGGCCCGGTCGTTGCGGGTGAAGATCATGCCTTCCAGGCCTCTGGCGGAGCGGTTGTGCTCGATCTGGAGAGCGAGGGTGCTCTTTCCGCAGTCCATGGTTCCGGAGAAGAACACAAGCTCGGGCATGAGGTGGCAATGGCCTTTCGGGCGGGCGGCGGTGAGCTTCAGGAGCGTACTTCGAGCAGCGGGACGAGCTGCTCCCCGGGGGTCATCGAGCCGTGCAGGCCCACCATGGAGGACTCCCCCGGCTCCGTGCGGGTGGCGACGATCGCGATGTCGTCGCGGGCCACGGCCACCACGTCACCGATCCGGCCCCGGACCCGCTCGTCGACGACCGGGCCGAACCAGCCTGCCGCGATCGCCTCATCGCGGGTGGCGACCCACATCTGCTCGCCCAGGACCTCGCTCCAGACGGTGTACACGTCGGTGGCGGCACCCGGCACCGCGTAGACGTGGCGGGCGCGGGCCTCGCCGCCGAGGATGGCGACTCCGGCGCTCAGCTCCCAGTCCTCGTCGAAGTCGATCCGCGACTCGGGGTCGAAGGGGATGTCGATCATGCCGTGGTCGGCGGTGATGTACAGCGCGGAGCGCGGCGGCAGTTGCTCGGCGAGGCGCTGCGCGAGGCGGTCGGCCATCATCAGCTGGCCGCGCCAGGCGTCGGAGTCGATGCCGTGGCGGTGCCCCATGGAGTCGAGTTCGCTGTAGTACGTGTAGACCAGCGCGCGGTCGGCTGCGGCGAGCCGGTCGGCGGCGAAGTCCATCCGCTCGTCGCCGGTGAGGCGGCCGTGGAAGCTGCCGCCGCTGAGGGCGATCTTGGTGAGCGGGGTGTGCTGGAAGGTCGGCGAGGTGACCTGGCAGGTCTCGATCCCGGCGGCTTCCGCGAGCTGGAAGACGGTGGGGTACGGCTGCCACGTGTACGGGTCGGTCCAGGGCTGCCAGCGCAACTGGTTCATCAGTACGCCGCTGGCCGGGTCCAGCACGGTGTACCCGGCCAGGCCGTGCGACCCGGGCGGCAGACCGGTGCCGACGGAGGCGAGCGAGGTCGCGGTGGTGGACGGGAAGCCGGCGGTGAGGGGCTGCCCGGTGCGGTTCAGCGACGTGCCGAGGAGGGAGGTGAGGAACGGCGCCTCGTCGGGGTGCGTACGCAGCAGCTCCCAGCCCATGCCGTCGACCAGGAAGACGCACACCCGGTCGGCCGGGGGCAGGTCGAGACCGGTCGGCGGGCCGGTGGTCACGCCGAGCCCGGCACTGACGGCGGGCAGCACGTCGCTGAGGGAGGCCGTGCCGTAGCGCGGGGCGGGGGCGGTGCGGGGATCCAGCGGTTCGTAGGCCGGTGCGGGCTGGATCATCAGCCGGCGGAGGCGGGGGTCGCCGCGGTGGCCTCGGACAGCGCCTGCGCGAAGGCCAGGGTCTGCCGGACGGTCTCCGGGCCGTCGCCCGCCTCGCTCACCCGGAGGCTGAGGTCGTCGGCGGTGGAGGAACCGGTGTAGCCGTGGTCCGCCTCGCAGTTGGGGTCACCACAGGCCGCGGGCTCCAGGTCGAGGCGGCTGACGGCGCCCCAGCCGATCGTCAGCACGACCTCGCGCGGCAGCGTGCCGGGGGTGTACGACTCCGGGTTGGCGACGACGCGGCTCAGCACCACCGAGGAGATCCTGGCCAGCTTCACGGACTCGGTGGACGTGGTGGCGTACGGCGACGGGGACGTGTCGTCGGCGGCCTGCTCATCGGTGTGGCTGACGATGAAGCGGGTGGAGGTGAGCACCAGGACCGTGACATGCCGGCGTACTTCGTTGGCGTCGAACGTCGTCTCCTGGTGCACCAGGTACGACGCCACCGGCTCCCCGCCGACCGCCGCCTCCACGGCCTCGGCCACGAGGGCCGGGTAGTAGCCGCTGCGCTCGATCGCCGCGCGCAGCCCCTGGGTCGTCGTACCGGTCTTCGCCATGCGCACCATCCTAGTGCGGCCCGCGCCATGGGCTGCGCCCCGTGCGGCGGCTGCCGCCCCTGCGCCCCGGGGGCTCCGCCCCCTGCCCCGTGCCCCGAGCGCTCCGCGCCGGGTGCGAGCGGCCTGCCCCCAGCCCTCAGAAGGAGGAGAGGGCTCGCGGGCCCAGGTCCGTGCGGGCGGGCGGCCTGGCCAGGCGGACCGTGGCGCCCAGGACGGCGAGGCCTCGGGTGGAGACGACGACGGGTTCGAGGTCCACGGAGACGACCTCGGGGAGGTCGTCGGCGAGGAGGGAGACGCGGAGGAGAAGTTCCTCGAGGGCGTCGGTGTCGACGGGGTCGGAGCCGCGCCAGCCGAAGAGGAGGGGGGCGGCCTTGATGGAGCGGACCAGCTCGGCGGCGTCGCGGTCGGTGGCGGGGACGAGGCGGTGCGCCATGTCGCCGAGGAGCTCGGAGGGCGCCCCGGCGAGGCCGAAGGAGAGCACCGCGCCGGCGGCGGGGTCCACGGTGGCACGTACGACCGTGTCCACGCCGCGCGGAGCCATCGGCTGGACGACGAGCCGCAGCTCCTCGGGCTTGCCGAGGCGGGCGGTGAGCTCGTCGTAGGCGCGGCGCAGATCGTTCTCGTCGGCCAGGTCGAGGCGTACGCCGCCGAGGTCGGCCCGGTGCCGCAGGTGGGGGGCGGTGGTCTTGAGGGCCACGGGGTAGCCGAGGCGGCGGGCGGCGTGGGCGGCAGAGGCGATGTCGGGGGCGGGGAGGGCGGCGCGTACGGCGATGCCGTACCGGCCGAGGAGCGCGGCGGCCGCGGTGTCGTCCAGGGTGAGCTGCTCCTCCCCCGCCCCGCTGATCAGCCGGGCCACATCCTGCCGGGCGGCGCCCTCCTGGGTGTCCTCGAACTCCGGCACGCGGCCCGGCCGCCCGGACTCGCGGCGCCACTTCGCGTACGCCGCAGCCTCCGCGAGGGCCCGGGCGGCCCGTTCGGCGGCGGGGTAGGCGGGGATGCGGGCGCCGGTGCCGCCCGCGGCGGCCAGGCGCGCGGCCATGGCCTCCAGGGCGAGGTGGACGACGACGACCGGTTTCGTGGCGGACGCCTCGGCCGCCGCCTGGCGGAGCGCGGCGGCCAGCGCCGGGTCGTCGCCGGATTCGGGGTCGGAGACGTCCTCGGAGCCGACCCGGGGGATGGCGGTGACGACGACGGCGTCGCAGGCCGGGTCGGCGAGGGCGTCGGCCAGGGCGGCGCGGAAGTCGCCTGGGCCGGCGAGGGTGGTGAGGTCGAGCGGGGCGGCGGGGGCGAGGCCCGCGGTGAGGCAGGCGTCGTACGTCAGCAGGCCGAGGGATTCGGAGTTGCCCAGGATGGCGATGCGGTCGCCGGCCTCGCCGGTCCGGCCCGCCGGGAGCGGCTGGGAGGACAGCAGCAGTCCGACGTCGGCCAGCTCGGTGACGGTGTCCACGCGGATCACTCCGGCCTGCCGGAAGAGCGCGGAGACCGTGCTGTCGGGGATCCGCCCCGGCGCGACCAGCTGGCCGGGCGGGACGGCCCCGGAGTGGCGGGCGCCCTTGACGACGACGACCGGCTTGGCGACGGCGGTCCGCCGGGCCAGGCGGTTGAACTTGCGCGGGTTGCCGATGGTTTCGAGGTACATCAGCACGACGTCGGTGGCCGGATCGTCGTGCCAGTACTGGAGGATGTCGTTGCCGGAGACGTCCGCGCGGTTGCCCGCCGAGACGAAGGACGACAGCCCGGCGCCGCGCCGGTGCAGGCCGCTCAGGACCGCGATGCCGATCGCGCCCGACTGGGTGAACAGGCCGAGCCGCCCGGTGGCGGGCAGTTCGGGCGAGAGCGAGGCGTTGAGCCGTACGGCGGGCGAGGTGTTGAGGATGCCGAGCGCGTTGGGGCCGATGACCCGCATGCCGTAGGAGCGGGCCTGCCGTACGAGCGCCCGCTGCCGTTCGCGGCCTTCCGGGCCGGACTCGGCGTAGCCGGAGGTGACCACGAGCAGGCCCTGCACGCCGTGTTCGCCGCAGTCGGCGACGGCCTCGGGGACCCGCTCGGCCGGCACGGCGATGACCGCGAGGTCGACGGGCTCGGGGATCTCGGAGATCGAGCCGTAGGCGGGGACGCCGTCGACCGTGCCCTGGTCGTCCGGGAAGGAGTGGTTGACGGCGTGCAGCCGGCCCGTGAAGCCGGCGGCGGCGATGTTGCGCAGCAGCGTACGGCCGACCCCGCCGGGGCGGCGGCCGGCGCCGATCACGACGACCGACTGCGGGGCGAGCAGTCGCTGCACGGAGCGGGCCTCCGCGCGCTGCTCGCGGGCCCGCATGACGGCGAGAGAGGCGTCGGTGGGTTCCAGGTCGAGTTCGAGGCGTACGACGCCGTCGGTGAAGCTGCGCTGCTGGGTGTAGCCGGCGTCCGTGAAGACCTTGATCATCTTACGGTTGGCGGGCAGCACCTCGGCGATGAAGCGGCGGATCGCGCGCTCCCTGGCGACGGCCGCGATGTGCTCCATCAGCGCCGAGGCGACCCCTCGCCCCTGGTGCGCGTCCTGGACCAGGAAGGCGACCTCGGCCTGGCCCTCCTCCGTACGGTCGTAGCGCACGGTCGCGATGAACTCGCCGCCTACGGTGGCGGCCAGGCCGACCCGGTCGTCGTAGTCGTGGTGGGTGAAGCGGTGCACGTCCCGGTCGGACAGGCGCGGGTACGGCGCGAAGAAGCGGTAGTACTTGGACTCGTCGGAGACCTGTTCGTAGAAGCTGACCAGCCGCTCCGCGTCGTCCGCCGTGATCGGGCGGACGTGGGCGATGCCGCCGTCGCGGAGCACGACGTCCGCCTCCCAGTGCACCGGGTAGGGCCGCGTCGGCGGCGGAGAGGTCATGGGCCCAGCGTAAGGGGACGTACCGGAACAGTGCGACGATATGACGGGAGCGGTCTCCCGGTCATGGGAGACTGGTCTAGACAACCTGGAACGACCCGGAGGGCAACACCATGGCTGAGCGCCACGTCACCGTCGGCTGGCCGGAGGGCCTGCACGCACGTCCCGCTTCGATCTTCGTCCGCGCGGTGACGGGCCTCGGCGTCCCCGTGACGATCGCCAAGCCCGGCGGCAACCCCGCCAACGCCGCGTCCATGCTGGCCGTCCTCGGCCTCGGCGCGCAGGGCGGCGAGGAGATCGTGCTGGCCTCCGACGCCGAGGGCGCCGACGCGGCCCTCGACCAGCTCGCCGAGCTCGTCACCAAGGGGCTCGACGAGCTCCCGGAGACCGTCTGAGCCGGCCTTCCCCGCAACAGAGGCGGGGCCGCGTAAATCCCCCCCCAGAATAACGCCCCCCCCGCTAGCCCAAAAAAACACCATTAAGGGCAGACTAACACACACAAACACACAAAAAAAAACAACCCAAAAAA
>NZ_JBHYXC010000012.1:0-32067 GCF_042751495.1 Streptomyces sp. NPDC059373
GGTGGCGTTTCTGCGGGGCGGCCGCGGTCGACGGGCCGCCGCCCCCCTTGCCTCCGCCGCCACCGACGGCCAGCGCCACCGCCACGGCGACCACCGCCACCGCCACGACGGCGAGCAGCACCACCGCCCGGGTGGAGCGCCACCACGGGCCGCCCGGTCCGCGGCCGGGCGGACCTGCGGGCTGCTGGGGCTCTGGCGGCGGCTCCGGCGGAGGGGCCGGAGGGCCGGACAGGGGGCCGGACGGAGGGCCCGAGGGCGGAGTGGTCACCCTGCATTGTGTGTTCGGCGGCCGACAAAGCCGCAAGCCGGGGCATTCCGGACGAGCGGTGCGGGCGGGCGCTGCTTAGCCTGGGCGCGTGAACCATGACACGACTGCCCCCGGCGCCCTGCGTGGCTGGCTGGACGCCCTGGCCGTGGTTCTCGCCGGGGGGCTGTCGATGGCGGTCGTGGCGGCCCTGGGGCTGTGGCTGGCCGGGGCGTCGCAGTTGCCGGGCTCGGCCTTCGCGCCGGTGGTGGTGGCCACGGTGGTGATGGCGGTGGGCGGCCGTACGGAGCTGAGCGGCGGCGCCGGATTCATCGCCAACGCGGACGCCGGGATCACCCTCGTACCGCTGTCGGTGAGCCTGGCGGGGGCCCTGGTGATGGCGGCGGTCTTCCTTCGGCCACTGCGTTTCCGGGCGGTCACCTCGGGGGCCGAGCTGGCCGGGCGGTTCGCCCGTACGGCGGCGCTCTGGCTGATCGCCCTGGTCCTGATCGCGCTCGCGGCCCGGCACACCTTCACCATCTCCGTGGGGAACTCCCTCGTCGACCAGCTCGGCAGCCTCTTCGGCGCCACCCCCAGCATCGGATTCCGCGCGACCTACCCGGCGACGGTCGGCTTCGGCCTGCTGTGGCTGCTGGTCGTCCTGGCCCTGGCCTTCACGGTCTCCCGCCGGGCTCCGCTGCCGACCCGGCTGGTGCACCTCGAGCCCTCCGTACGCCCCGCCGCCCGCGTCACGGTGATGGTGTTGCTCGCCTACACCGCCATCGGGCTGATCGCCGCGATCGTGACGGCCGCCACCGGAACGGGCGGCGCCGGCGCGGACTCGGGTGACGTCTTCGCCGTCGTGTTCCTCGGGCTGCCGAACCTGGTGTGGCTGGCCTTCGGCCTGGGCCTGGGGGCCACCTGGGACGGCAGCGTCAAGGGCGGCCTCGGCCTGCCCATGCCCGAGGCGCTGGCCTCGGTGTTGCGGACGACCGGCAAGGGCGATGTGCCGCTCAACCTCAACTCCCTCTCGCAGTACGACGGGAGGGTCTGGCTGCTGCCGGTCCTCGCGGGCGTCGCGCTGCTGGCCGCCGGTTTCGTGAAGGCCCGGCGTTCCCCGGCCGGTGTCGGCCATCCGCGCAACGCCCTGCATCTGGCGCTGGCCATGGCCGTCGCGATGCTGGCCGTCGGAGTGCTCACCGGCGTCCACGCCCACTACGGACTCTCGCTGTTCGGCATCGGCGACGCCTCCGAGGGCGGCGGCCTCGGCGGAGCGGTGTCGCTGCACTGCCGTCTGCTGACGGCGGTGCCGATCGCCGCCGGGTGGGGAGCGCTGGCCGGCTTCATCGGCAGCGTCCTCGCGTCATGGACGACGAAACACCGGTAGCGCCCACCGCGGCGGATCCGGCGGCGCCGGGAGCGGCACCGACGCCATCGGCGCAGTCGCCGCCTCCTCGGGCAGCTTCTCGCCCAGTTCCTCGCCCAGTTCCTTCGGCAGGGTGGCCACTACCTGGGTCGGCTGGTGGTCCAGCTGCGCCGGCGCAGGGTGGGAGGCCTCCTCGCGTACGCTCCAGGCGGTGCGCAGCGCGGCCACGAACCGCAGGCAGGTGTCATGCCGCTCCCCGGGGGACTTGGCGAGCGCCCGGGCCATGACCTCGTCGACGGCGTCCGGCAGTTCGGGCCGCAGCGGGGTCAACTTCGGTGGTTCGGCGTAGAGATGGGCCCACAGCAGGGCCAGGTCGTCGTCGCGCCGGAAGGGCGCGGTGGCCGTCAGCATCTCGAAGACCACACAGCCCAGGCTGTACACGTCGCAGCGGCCGTCCACCGGGTGGCCGGAGATCTGCTCGGGTGCGACATAGTCCAACGTGCCCACGAACTGCCCGACCGTGGTGAAGCCGGTCAGCGACAGGGACTTCTTCGTCAGCCCGAAGTCGGTGAGGTAGACGTGCTCGGGGTGGTCGGCGTCGGTGCCCTCGGCGATCAGGATGTTGCCGGGCTTGACGTCCCGGTGCACCAGGTCGTGCGAGTGGGCCGCGTCCAGCGCCGAGGCGATCTGTACGGCGATACGCCCGGCGGCCTCCAGCGGCAGCGGCCCCTCGCGGTCGATGAGCGCCCGCAGGTCGCGCCCCTCCACGTACCGCATGGCGATGTAGAGGATGCCGTCGGTCTCCCCGGCCTCGAAGATCGGGACGATGTGCGGGTGGTCGATCGCGGCGGCGACCTCCGACTCGTGCACGAAGCGCTTGCGGAAGACGTCGTTGCGGGCCAGCTCCGGGGCGAGCACCTTGAGCGCGACCGTACGGCCCAGGCGCAGGTCCTTGGCCCGGTAGACCACGGCCATGCCGCCGCGGCCGATCTCCCGCTCGACCCGGTACCCGGCGATCTGCCGGCCCGCCATGTCGGTCGGGGCGGTCACGGCACGTCACCGATCCGGGTGGGCGGCTGCCGCTGCACCGTGGTGGCCGGCTCCGCGGAGGGCGGCTCGACGGCCGCGTACGTCGTCATCTCCGCGCCCTCGCAGTAGACCCAGCACTCGTGCTCGGCGTCGAACAGCCAGATCGCCTCGCCGTCCACGACCGCACCGATCCGGGTCCCCTCCGTGCGCCGCCGGAAGGTCTCGCCGTCGATACGGCCCGCCGCCAGCTCCTCCGTCAGGTGCCGGTAGCGGCTCAACGCCCGCTCCAGCTCGGCCAGCAGCGGCCGGGCGTCGGAGGTGCGCTCCGGTGCGCCCGAGGCCTCCGGCGGGCCCTGCGGTACGGCGACGAGCAGCCGGCCGTCCACCCACGCCGACCAGCCGTTCGAGCAGACGATGCGGCCCCAGTCGCCCCGGCGGCCCACCAGCCGTACCGGCAGCAGCGGATCGAGCCGCGCCGAGGGCTGCGACTCGCCGGGCGCGGCCCAGGTCGGCAGGCCGGCGGCGGGGGCGACATGCGTGGGACGGAACTCCTGGGTGGCCATGGCGTCAGCTCCGCATGATGGCCGGCTCGTGCCGCCGCAGCAGCCTGGACACCGCGAACGCGTAGACCGCGCTGAGGACCAGCATCATGCCCATGTCCAGCAGCCAGACGCCCGCCGAGTGCCGGAACAGCGGGTCGGCGGCAGAGGTGTCCCGCACGATCCGGTGCAGGTCCACCGTCCCGGCCATCGCGCCGAGCGCCCAGCGGGAGGGGATCAGCCAGGCGAACTGCTCGAGCCCCGGCGTCCCGTTGAGCGGCAGCAGCGCGCCGCAGAAGACCACCTGGACGATGGCGAGCAGCACCAGCAGCGGCATGGTGACCTCTTCCTTGCTCACCAGCGCCGAGACCAGCAGGCCCAGCATCATCGCGGTGAAGGACAGCAGCGCCACGGCCAGCGCGATCTCGGCCAGCGGCGGCAGGAACACCCCGCTGCCGCCCTGAGGTCTGAGTTTGACGCCGACGAGCCCGACCATGGTCAGCACGAGCGCCTGGATGACGGTGATCACTCCGAGCACGACGATCTTCGAGCAGAGATACGCGGACCGGGACAGCCCGACGGCCCGCTCCCGCTGGTAGATCACCCGTTCCTTGACCAGCTCACGCACCGCGTTGGCCGCGCCGGTGAGCACCCCGCCGACACACAGGATCAGCAGGACGTTGAAGGCGTTCTTCTCCGTCAGCTTCCCGCCGGCCAGCGCGTGCGCCATCGCGCCCATCACGAACGGCAGCGCGATCATGATGGCCAGGAAGGTCCGGTCGGCGACCAGCGAGGCCGTGTAGCGGCGGACCAGCGTACGCAACTGCCCGCCCCAGCTCTGCGGCTTGGGTGGCTTGACGCCGTGCTGGGCCGAGTCCGGCGCCGGTCCCGGCCGGTCGTCGGCCGAGGCGATGTACTCGGAGTGCAGGGAGGAGGCCTGGTACTGGCCGGCCCAGTCGCGCTGCTGGTCGTTCTCGAACGCCTCGAATGCCTCCGGCCACTCCTTGAATCCGAAGAAGTCCAGGGTGCCCTCGGGCGGCCCGTAGTAGGCCATCCGCCCGCCGGGCGCCATGACGAGCAGCCGGTCGCAGACTTCGAGGCTGAGCACGCTGTGGGTGACCACGATGACGGTGCGGCCGTCGTCGGCGAGGCCGCGCAGCATGTTCATCACCGAGCGGTCCATGCCCGGGTCCAGACCCGAGGTCGGTTCGTCCAGGAAGAGCAGTGACGGCTTGGTCAGCAGCTCCAGCGCCACGCTGACCCGTTTGCGCTGGCCGCCCGACAGGCTGTGGATCGGCTGGTCGACCCGTGCCTCCAGGCCCAGTTCGCCGATCACCTCGTCCACCCGCGCCCGCCGCTCGCCCTTCGCGGTGTCGCCGGGGAAGCGCAGCTCGGCGGCGTAACCCAGGGCCCGGCGCACCGGCAACTGCAGGTGCAGGATGTCGTCCTGCGGCACGAGACCGATGCGCTGCCGCAGTTCGGCGTACTCGCGGTAGAGGTCGCGGCCGTCGTAGAGCACGGTGCCGTGGTCGGCCGGGCGAAGCCCCGTAAGGGCGTTGAGGAGGGTGGACTTGCCCGAGCCGCTCGGGCCGACCACCGCGAGCAGGCACTTCTCGCCGACGGGGAAGGAGATGTGGTCCAGCAGCGTCCTGCGGCCGCTGTCGACCTCCACCGCCAGGTCCCTGACCTGCAGCGAGACTTCGCCGGTGTCCGTGAACTCCACCAGCGTGTCGCCGACCAGCCGGAAGACCGAGTGCCCGATGCCGACGATGTCGCCGGCGTGGATGGCGGCACTGATGACCGGCTGGCCGTTGAGATACGTGCCGTTGTGGCTGCCCAGGTCGACGATCTCGTAGCCGCCGCCGGGGGACGCGCGCAGCTCGGCGTGGTGCCGCGAGACCACCAGGTCGTCGACGACCACGTCGCTGTCGGCGGCGCGGCCGATCCGTACGGTACGGGCGGGCAGCGGCCGGATCGACGTGGGCTGCCGGAAGGTCCCGGTGGCCACCGGGCCGGTGAGCGGGGTCGCGTACGCCTCCGGCTCGAAGACCCGCGTCTCGGGACCGTGCGCGACGCCGCTGAGCTTGGCCCAGGGGCCGTCGGCCGGGTGGCCGAAGCGGATCGTGCAGCCGGGGCCGACGCCCCACTGGCGGACGCTCTTGCCGTCGGCGTACGTGCCGTTGGTGCTGCCGCTGTCCTCCAGGATCCAGCCGTTGTCGTCGGCCCGCAGCAGCGCGTGGTGCCACGACACCCGGGGATCCTCGTACGCGACCTCGCTGTCCGGATCGCGGCCGACATGGTAGGTCCGCCCCGGGACGATGACCTGCTGACCGTCATCGGTCTCAAGGACAAGCTCGGGCGCGGAGGGCGCGAAGTGCCGCTCACCCATGATCCAGAGCCTAGACCCTGAGGCGACCGGGCGCGCGGCGGCGGACCGGGCGGAACTACCGGGCGGAACTACCAGGCGGAGGGGGAGTAGTCCTTCAGGAAGCAGCCGTACAGGTCCTCGCCGGCCTCGCCGCGCACGATCGGGTCGTAGACGCGGGCGGCGCCGTCGACCAGGTCCAGGGGGGCGTGGAAGCCCTCGGTGGCCAGCCGCATCTTGTCGGGGTGCGGGCGCTCGTCGGTGATCCAGCCGGTGTCGACGGCGGTCATGAGGATGCCGTCGGAGTCCAGCATCTCCTGGGCGCTGGTGCGGGTCAGCATGTTCAGCGCGGCCTTGGCCATGTTGGTGTGCGGGTGGCCGGGGCCCTTGTAGCCGCGGCTGAACTGGCCCTCCATGGCCGAGACGTTCACGACGTACTTCCGGCGGGCGGCGGAGGCGGCCATCGCCGGGCGCAGCCGGCTGACCAGGACGAAGGGCGCGGTGACATTGCACAGCTGCACTTCGAGCAGCTCCACCGGGTCGACCTCGTCGACCTTCTGGATCCAGCTGTTGACCGGGGCCAGGTCCGGTACCAGGCCGCCCGCGTCGATCGCGGTGCCGGCCTCGATGCGGGCCGGCGTCGCCGACCCGGTGGTCAGCGCGAGCGCGGTGACGTCCTGGGCGGTCAGCGCGTCGTCCCGGCGCGGGCCCGGCAGCGCCGCCTGGGCACCGCTGCCGAAGGTGCCGATCACCTCGGAGGCGGGCAGCTCCCCGGCCGGCAGCGGCGCCGACTCGGCGGCCACCAGCTCCGCGTAAGCGCCGGGGGAGCGACGCACGGTCTGCGCCGCGTTGTTGATCAGGATGTCCAGCGGGCCCTGCGCGGCGACCGAGTCGGCGAGCGCCACGACCTGCGCCGGGTCGCGCAGGTCGATGCCGACGATCCTGAGGCGGTGGATCCACTCGGCGCTGTCCGGCATCGCCTTGAAGCGGCGGATCGCGTCATTGGGGAAGCGGGTGGTGATGGTGGTGTGCGCGCCGTCGCGCAGCAGGCGCAGCGCGATGTACATGCCGATCTTCGCGCGGCCGCCGGTGAGCAGCGCGCGCTTGCCGCTGAGATCCGTACGCGCCTCGCGCTTGGCACGGTTCTCGTGTGCGCAGGACTGGCAGAGCTGGTGGTAGAAGGCGTCCACCTCGACATAGCGGGTCTTGCAGATGTAGCAGGAGCGCGGCCGCTCCAGGATCCCGGCGATCTCGCCGCTGACCGACGAGCTCGGCAGCAGGCCTTCCGTCTCGTCGTCGATCCGCTCGGCCGATCCGGTCGCGGTGGCCTCGGTGACGGCCTTGTCGTTGGCCGTCTTGGCGGCCCGGCGCTCCTGGCGGCGGCGGTGCTTCACCGACCGGTAGATGCCGGCGGTGGCCAGGCGGACGGCGATGGCGTCCGGGTGGTCGACCGGCAGCTCGTCGAGCTCCTTGAGCACGCTCAGGCACAGCTCCAGGCGCGCCGGGTCGATACCCGGGATGCCTTCCTGCTGCGCTGTGATGCTCTGGCCGTGGTCGATCGCCGTCATGCCCGCCGTCGTTTCGTGGATCGTGTGTTCCATCTGCTTCCGGCGGAACTCTACGGAGCAGACGAGGCCCCGGCCAAACCGGGAGCTTCCGGCAGCCGGGAAGGCGACGGGCGTCTCACTCCAGCGGGGCCGTGGCCTCGCTCTCGTACTCGTAGTCCCACGGCTCGTCGGCGATGTGCTCGACGCGCTCGTAGTACGCGGCGCTGTCGGGCCACGCCTGGTGGGCAGCGGCGTCCTGCACGGTGATCGCCAGCGGGTCGTACAGGATGCCCTCGGGCGGCTGCCCTCCGCCGGCGACGACAATGCCGAGAATGAGGCCGTCGCCGGGGCCTCCGTGGAGTCGGATCCTGGTGGTCATGGAGGTCACCTCCCATATCAATGATCGCGCCCCCGCGTCGAACACGCAGTGAAGATCCCCGCGTATTCGTCTTTCGCATGGTCCTATCGGCCGACAGGGCACCGAAGATCGGCTAATTTACGCATCCACGCTCCGATTCCCCCACTAGGAGCACGCGTGCGCGAGTTCACCGTGCCGGCCCTGGCCACAGCACCTCTTGTCGGCGGTCTCGCCGACGTCGTATTCGAAAAGGCTTCCGAGGCGCCGGACCGGATCCAGCTCGGCCGCAAAACCGACGGTCAGTGGCAGGACGTGACCGCCGCCCGGTTCCGCGACGAGGTGATGGCGCTGGCCAGAGGCCTGCTGGCGGAGGGCGTGCGGTTCGGCGACCGGGTCGTGATCATGTCCCGCACCCGCTACGAGTGGACGCTCTTCGACTTCGCGCTCTGGGCGGTCGGCGCCCAGCCGGTGCCGGTCTACCCCACGGCCTCCGCCGAGCAGCTCGGCTGGATCCTGCGCGACGCCGGAGTGGTGGCATGCGTGGTCGAGGACGAGGACCACGCGATGACGCTGGGCTCGGTGATCGGCGCGCTGAACGGCGTGACCCGGGTGTGGCAGCTGGACGCCGGGGCCGTGGAGCGGCTCGGCGAGGCGGGGCAGCGGATCCCGGAGAGCCTGGTGCACCGGCACCGGCTCGCGGTCACCCCGGACGCGGTGGCGACCGTGATCTACACCTCGGGCACCACCGGCCGGCCGCAGGGCTGCGTGCTCACCCACGCCAACTTCATGGCCGAGTGCGACAACCTCATCGCGAGCATGCGGGCCGTCTTCGACCCCGTCGACGGCGAGGCCCCCTCGACGCTGCTCTTCCTGCCGCTCGCGCATGTCTTCGGCCGCATGGTCGAGGTCGCGGCCATCCGGGCGGACGTACGGATCGGCCACCAGCCCGACATGTCCGCCGGGGCGCTGCTGCCGGACCTGGCCGCCTTCCGGCCGACCTTCGTCCTGGCCGTGCCGTACGTCTTCGAGCGGGTCTTCGGCGCAGCCAGGGCCAAGGCCGAGCGGGACGGGAACCTGCAGATCTTCGACCGGGCCGTCGAGGTGGCGGTGCGCTACGCCGAGGCCCGGGAGCGGAAGGCCTTCGGCGAGGGGCCGGGTCCGGGCCCGGCGCTGCGGCTGAGCCACCGGCTCTTCGACCACCTCGTCTACGGCAAGGTGCGCGACGCCATGGGCGGCCGGGTCCGCAACGCGGTGAGCGGCGGCTCCACCATGGGGCGCCGGCTCGGCCTGTTCTTCGCGGGCGCCGGAGTGCCGGTCTACGAGGGTTACGGCCTCACCGAGACCACCTCGGCGGCCACCGTCAACCCGCCCGGCCGGGTGCGCCACGGCACCGTGGGCCGGCCCGTACCCGGGACGGATCTACGGGTCACCGACGAGGGCGAGATCCTGCTGCGCGGCGGCGGTGTCTTCTCCGGCTATCTGGGTGACCCGGACGGGACGGCGGAGGCGCTGCGGGAGGGCTGGCTGCACACCGGCGACCTGGGCAGCATCGACGACCACGGCTACCTCACCATCACCGGCCGCAAGAAGGAGCTCATTGTGACCGCCAGCGGCAAGAACCTCTCCCCGGGGGCGCTGGAGGAGCGGGTTCGCGAGCATCCGCTGGTCGAGCACTGCATCGTGCTCGGCAACGACCGGCCGTACGTCGCCGCGCTGGTGACCCTCGACCCCGAGGCGGTGCGGCACTGGCTGCGGCTCCGCGACAAGGGGACGACCACCGACCCGGTAGAGCTGGTGCGCGACCCCGACCTGGAGGCCGAGGTGCGGCGGGCGGTGAGTGCCGCCAACACCCAGGTCTCCAAGGCCGAGTCGATCCGCGCCTTCCGTATCCTGCCCTTCTCCTTCACCGAGGAGCTCGGTCTGCTCACGCCGTCGCGGAAGCTCAAGCGGCGGTCGATAGAGCAGGCCTGCGCCCCGGAGATCGAGGCCCTGTACGGGAGTTGAGGGCGCCTACGGCTTGGGCAGGGTGCACCCGCTCAGGCTCAGGTCGAGCTGGTTGCCGCTGCCGAAGCACTGGGTGATCCCGTAGGTCTCCTCGGCGTAGTTGATGCCCTGGTGGATGGTGACGGTGCCGTCCGCGGTGACCTCGCACGGGTTGTTGACGGTGCAGGTCTCACCGTCCTCGTTGCCCGTGTTGTTGATCGCGACCACCTTGCCGGTGGCGGTGTCGATCACCGGCGAGCCCGACGTGCCGCCGATGGTGTTGCAGGCGGAGGTGTAGCGGACCGAGTCCTTCCAGGTCCAGTCGCCCTCACGCAGGCGGTAGACGAACCCGTCGATGTTGCAGGAGTAGATGGTCTTCCAGTAGCCGGAGACCACCTTGATGGCGGTGCCCTGCACGGGGTGGTCGGCGGACAGGTCCAGCGCCGTGATCCCGTACGTCGACTGGATCTGGGCATAGGTCTTGCTGAGTTGGTAGAGCGATATGTCGGTGTCGGTCATCGTCGCGTACGCGATCTTGGTGGCCCTCAGTGTGGCGATCTTCGTGCCGGAGGAGTTGAGCAGGCCGAAGCTGCGGGTGGACGAGCTGTTGACGACGACCTCGCCCGGGTTGAGGAATCCACTGGTGAGACAGTGGCCGTTGGACATCACCAGGGCCGGGTCGGTGGATGCCGAGGTCGGCAGCTTGATGATCGATCCGGAGCAGTTGCTGAGCGACACGGCGCCGGCGAAGCTCACGGTGGCCTGCACCTGGGCGTGCGGTGCGGCGGTCGTCGTCGTACGGCTGCTGGCCGAGGCGGGCTGGACGGTGAAGCCCGCGATGGCGGCTGCGCCCGCAAGGATTGCCGCGAGCATGCCAAGGAGAGGTTTGTTCATGTGGGGGGTCCTCTCGGAGACCGAAGGTCTTTCGGAATTGTCATGTGCATTGTCATGACCCGAGAGGCGGGCGGCAAGAGGGCCTGTGCGCTGTCTGTGCATCGCTCGGCGCGGGACACCGTGGGTGTCCCGCGCCGAGGTGATTCCGCTGACTCAGCCTCCCTGCGTGGCCTTTCCGTACTCGGCCATGCCGCCCGCGAAGTCGAAGGCGAGGAACTGCTCGTCGCCCACCACCCACGCGTCGTGGCCCGGTGGGATGACGAAGACGTCGCCGGGGTGGATATCCGCCTCTTCGCCGTCGTCCATACGGACGCGCAAACTCCCCTGGAGGGCATAGCCGTTGTGGTGGGTCTGGCAGCTCGCGGTGCCGACCAGCGGTCCTATCGACTCCGACCAGCGCCAGCCGGGGTCGAAGGTGGCGACGCCGAAGGTCAGTCCGGTGAGGTCGAGGACATCGAGGTGGCCGCGCGGGAAGTCGCGACGCTCATCGGGTTTGCCGGTGTTCTTGACTTCGATCATGAGGCTCTCCGACCTGGCAGAAATGCCTGGATTGTTGGCCTATTTCCATAATGCGCCCGCAGGGGCAGCATTGACCGTGGGGGAGCCGTTCGGAAGGAAGTGCAGAAGTCATGACCAAGTTCATGGACGTCCATCACGGGATGAAGGGCATCACCGCTGACGAGCTCAAGGAAGCGCACCGGGCCGACCTGGCGATCGAGGGCGAGGAGAGCGTGCACTTCGAGAAGGCCTGGGCCGACCCCGAGTCCGGCACGGTCTTCTGCCTGTCCGACGCGCCCTCGGCAGCGGCGGTTCAGCGGGTCCACGACCGGGCCGGACACGCCGCCGACGAGATCCATCCGGTGCCGTACGTCGTGTGACGCCCGGCGCGGAGGCTCGATGCGCGGATCAGCAGGTGTTCCGGTGGGCGATGTCGAGCACGAAGCGCTCGGGATGGTGCAGGCGCATCGTGGTGAAGTCGGGCCGGCTGTTGAAGGCGGCCCCGAAGTGGACGACGCCCTCGAAGTCGCCGGTCAGGGCGAAGCCCTTCAGCTTCGGCAGATTCGGCTTGACCAGGCGCGGGCCCTTGTAGACGGACTTGCCCGCGTCGTTGTGAGCGGCGGCGGGGGAGAGCCTGATCTCCAGGAAGTACTTCCCGGGGAGCGGGACTTTCTTGCCCGAGGCGTCGTAGCGCAGTTCCCTCACCCGTTTGACCGTGGTCGGCGGCAAGTGGCCCTTGACGTCGACCACGATGCGGTCGAAGGAGCAATGACCGGAGATCCGGGCGTTGACCACCAGGCTCGTGGACGGTGCGCGGTCCGGCGCGGCCGAGGCGGTGGTCGAGGCCACGGCGCCGGTCATGAGCAGTGCGGTCGCGGCGATCGCCGTGAGGCGCAGACGGTTGTGCATGGCGTCCCCCTTGTGAGACGTCGGGGGCTGTGCGGTTACTGTGTGAGACATTTGTCGGACCTGTACGGTTCCATTCTTTATACGAACGGTGTCCCATGTGCTGGAGCGCCACCGCCGACCTGGTCGCGGGAGGCGCTGTCACGGCCGTCGGCGTGGCCTGCGTCGCCCAGGTGCGCCGCCTGCGGGATCTGCCGCTGGCGGCGCTTCCTCTGCTGCTGGGCGTGCACCAGGTGATCGAGTCGGTGGTCTGGCGCGGTGAGCTCGGCGAGGTGGCGGACGGCACCGCGACGACCGCCCGTGTCGCCTGGGCCGTCATCGCGCTGCCCGTGCTCCCGGTGCTGGTGCCGTTCGGTGTGCTGCTCGCGGTGGCGCCGTCCGTACGTCGACAGGTGGTCCCCTTCTGCGTGGTGGGGGTCGCCACGGCCGCCGTCCTCGGCGTCGCGGTGGCCTCCGAGCCCGTCGCCGCCCAGGTCCGGGGTCACACCCTCGGCTACGGCGTCGGCCTGCCGGGCGGCGCCGGCGTCGCGCCACCGCTGATCGCCGGCTACCTCGTCGCCACCGTGGGATCGCTGCTGGTCAGCGGCGATCGGTTGCTGCGGCTGCTGGGGACGGTCGTGGCGGCGGGCGCCGCGCTCTGTGCCGTGCTCTGGCGGCTGGAGTTCATCTCCACCTGGTGCGCTTTCGCGGCCGTCGTCAGCGGGGGTCTGCTGACCTGGGTCAGGACTAGGATGAGGGGACAAGTCCCGATATAGGAGGTAGTCATGCGCAAGGTTGTCGACTGCCGGGACCACCCCAGCGTCAGCGGGTGCACCCTCACCATCAGCGGAGAGGAAGAAGAAGTCGTCCGGGCCGCCGCAGAGCACGCCGTCTCCGTGCACGAGCACGAGGACAACGCCGAACTGCGTCAGATGATCCGCGCCGACCTCAAGGACGAGATGCCGGCGCACGCCTGACGGCCCGGGCCAGCGCACGCCGGTCGGCGTGGGCGCCGACCGGTATCTCCTGATCAACGGTCACCTCGGCGATCAGCCCCCGGGTGGCCACGACGCGGCGCAGGGACGCCAGCAGGGTGTCGTCGCCGACGAACGCCGCCGCGGTCGTCGGCTCCCCGCCCGCCAGGCGGTAGCGGATCGCCACCGGGCGGACGGGTACGCCGGCGTCCAGCGCCGCCTGGAACACCGCGGGCCGGAAACGGCCCTCCTCCCTGCCGCACCAGGTGCTGCCCTCGGGGAACGCCACGACGGTCGCGCCGCCCCGCAGCGCTTCGGCGATCTCGGCCACCGTCCCCGGGAGCGCCCTGATCCGCTCACGGTCGATGAAGAGCGTGCCGCCACGGACGGCCAGCCGCCCCACCACCGGCCACGCGGCCACCTCGTGCTTGGCCAGCATCCGGCCCGGGCAGACGGCGGCCACCAACAGGATGTCCAGCCACGAGACATGGTTGGACACCACCAACGCGCCGGTCGAACAGCGCTGTGACATGGGCGGCACGACCACCCGCACCCCGAAGGCCGCCGCCACCGCGCGCACCCACCACCGGATCAGCGCGTCCCGCCGAGCCGGCCGGCACCACCGCCCGGCCGGCACCGACACCGCGAGCCCGGCGAGCAGCACCGCCAGCCCGGCCGCGTACCGTACGAGCCGCCGGAGCGGGCCGACCGACGGCACTCCGGCGACCACGCAGGCCTGCGGCGTGCAGGGCGCCACCGGCGACCACCAGGCGGCGGACATCAGACGGGTCCGCCGAGGGAACCCAGCGAGCCGAAGTGCCGCAGATAGCGCGGATCGGTCCGGTCGAGGGACAGCAGCACGAACAGGTCTGCCACCGCGAAGTCCGGGTCGTACGCCGGCTCCCCGCACACCCAGGCGCCCAGCCGCAGATAGCCGCGCAGCAGCGCCGGCAGCGGCGTCCGTGCGGCCCGCTGGATTCCCGTCGGGTCCCAGGGGCGGTGGGGGGTGACCCGGTACGTCTCCGGGGCGAGGTGCTTGGCCGACACCCGGTCCCAGACGCCGGCTGCCAGCGCCCCGCCGTCGCCCAGCGGCACCGAGCAGCAGCCCGCGACCCAGGTGTGGCCGGTCGCCGTGAGGTACTGCACGATCCCGCCCCACATCAGCGCCACCACGGCGCCGTCCCGGTGCGCGGGATGCACGCACGAGCGGCCCACCTCGACCACGTCCTCCCGGATCCCGGCCAGCCGGCTCAGGTCGAACTCCGACTCCGAGTAACCGCGGCCCGCCCGGCGGGCGTTCGCGGGGGAGAGCAGGCGGTACGTGCCGACCACCGCTCCGGTGCGCTCCTCGCGGACCAGCAGGTGGTCGCAGTACGCGTCGAGCGGATCGATGTCCAGACCCGGGACCGGCGTATCGAGCACCGCCCCCATCTCCCCCGCGAACACCTGGTGGCGCAGGAGCTGTGCGGCCCGCACGCCGGCCTCGTCCTTCGCGAGGCCGACGCGATAGCGCGGGCGGTCATCGGTGAGCGGCGGGTGGGCGGCGGCCGGAGCCGTTGCGAGGTCGTGCGTTGCGGTCATGGCGGACTTCCCGAAGCCGGGGGACGGTGACACTTCTATGTCTTCCGCCACGCCCTTGCCTTGGCATGACCATCGCGGATCGCGGAGATGTGCGCTCGCTGAAGCCCCGGGGGGCCGGTCCTCCACGCCGCCCTCGCACCGTGCGGCCCCCGGGCGGCCTCTCGGCCTCCGCCCGCCGGGCTCCGGCGGTCAGTCCGTGGGTTCGTCCGGGGCGGAGGTGGGGTCGTCGGGGGTGAGGGCGTCCTCGTCGTCCCGGGACTCCTCCTCGTGCTGCCAGAGGTCGGAATGGGGCGTGGAGCCGGACTGCTGGTCGGGGAGGTCGCGGGGGACGGGGTCGGGGTGGTGATCGTTCATGCCGGGCGGCTACCCGGGAGGGGCGAGGGTATACGCCGGGCCGGGCGTCAGCCGGAGACGCTGCCGAGGCGGCCTTCGAGGAGCAGGAGGAGGTCGCCGAGGATGGCGGCGAGGTCCTGGCGGCGGTCGGTGGGGAGGCCGGAGAGGAGGGCGTTCTCGTAGTCGAGCTGGTCGGGCAGGAGACGGTCGACGAGCTCGCGGCCGGTGTCGGTGAGGGAGAGGTGGGAGACCCGGCGGTCGCGGCTGTCGGGGCGGCGGGAGACGAGGCCGCGCTGTTCGAGCTGCTTGATCCGTTTGGTGACGGCGGCACCGGAGGCGAAGGTCTCGCGGGCCAGCCGGCCGGGGGTGAGCTCGCCGCCGACACGGCTGAGGGCGCACAGGATGTCGTACTCGGGCCGGGTGAGGCCCGCACGGCCGAGCGGGGCGTCGGCGACCTGATGGAGCAGGGCGGTGCAGCGGTTGAGCCGCCCGATCACGGCGACCGGGGCGAAATCCAGGCGGGGGTGCTCCTGCTGCCATTGCCGCAGCACGCCTGCGACGGCATCTTCGGCGTCCTCCACGCGCGGTTCCTTCCTTCCGGACCTCTTGATCGTACGCGCCGTCACCGTACCCGGCCGGACGGCGAGGTCAGCGCCGCGAGCACCCGGTGGCCCTGGCGCTCGGCGGCCGCGATGCGTTCCTCCGGGAGGGCGGCGCTCCACCACTCGCCGGACGCGGTGTCGGCGGCCTCACGCAGCTCCAGGAGGGCCGCCGCGAGCCGGTCCCGCGAGCCGGCCTCCACGGCGCCGTCGAGGCGGGCCAGGGCGGTGTCGACGCGGCCCTTGGCGCGGCGGTTCGGGACGAGGTAGCAGGCCAGCAGGCCGGCCACGACGCCGACCAGGGTGTCGAGCCAGCGGTCGGTGATCAACTGGCCGACGGGCTGGGGGCCCGCGAACTGGACCATGATCATGGCCATCGGTGTGACGAAGACCGTGCCGAGCCAGTAGTTCCGGGCGATCGTCGCCTCGGCGCTGAACTGACAGGCCAGGGCCACCGCCACCAGCGCCGCCTGACCGGTGCTGATCAGCGGCACCAGCGCGGTGAACAGCAGCACCCCGAGCAGGTTGCCCAGCGCACGCTGCAGCGCCCGGTGCCAGGACAGCGTGGTGTTGGCCTGGAAGACCGCCGCGGCGGTCACCACCGCCCAGTACGGACGGTCGACGCCCAGCGCCATCGACGTCCAGCCGGCGAGGGCCCCGCCCAGCGCCACCCGCCCGGCGATCGGCAGCAGCGGCGAGCCTGGCGCGAAGGCCCGCAGCACGGTCCGCAGGCCGGAAGCGGGGCGCCGTTCCGCGCCGAGGCCGGCGAGCTCGGCGGTCTCGGCGGCCGCCGAGTAGCCGGGATCCGGCAGCGTACGGCCCTTGCGCAGCTCGCACGCCCAGCCGGTGAGCCGGTCGGCCTGGTCGGCGTACGCCTCCGGGGCCGCGGCGGCGGACTCGGCGCGTACGAGAAGGTGCTCCAGGCCGGTGAGGTGGTCGCCGGGGCGGGCCAGGCGCAGGGTGTGCCAGGCGGCGTTCGCCGTTGCGGCCACGTCGTGCCGGGGCCGCCGCGCGGTGTCGGCGGCGCTGCGGTCCGCGCGCAGCAGCCGGGCCGCGGCTTCCAGGGCCCGGGCTACCGCGATGCGCTCGGGGCCGTGGGGGCGGACCAGGGCCGGGGCCATGCAGACCAGCCAGGCGATGGCGCCGCCCAGCACGCCGAGCGCGAGGTGGGCCGGGACGTCGGCGAGCTGCTGCGGCAGGAAGGCGGCGCCGGCGGCCACGAAGGTGAAGATCACGTTGGCGGGCGGGCCGATCCGGGTCGCGTCGCAGACCGCCTTGTGCACTGAGGCCAGCAGCGCGGCCACCGCGACCCGTACGGCGGTCGAGTCCGTCAGCGCGGCCGTGGTCAGCGCGATGCCGGTGCTCACCAGCATGCCGAGCACCACCCACACCAGGGTGCGGGCGCGGGCCGCGTACGGCAGGCCGTGCGCGTACAGGGAGCACAGCCCGCCGGCGGCGACATAGAAGACCAGGTCGAGCCGGCCCGCGAGGAGCAGCGCCACCTCGGGGATGGCGAGCGTGATCACCACGCTGAGGGCCGGCTTGTGCCAGATGTCGCCGCCGGGCCGCAGCGTGAGGGCGCCGCGTACGGGCAGGGCTTGCATCGTCATGCCTGCAAGCTTAACAGGTGTTTTACTCGTAAATAAATCACTCCTTCAGTGATGCCAGCGACAGTGCGAATCGGCCCTTCCGGTCCGTCCACCAGTGCTGCAGCCTCATTCCGGCTGCCGCCAGCTCCGCCCGTATGCCCTCCTCGCGGAACTTGGCGGACACCTCGGTGCGCATCTCCTCGCCCGCCTCGAAGTCGGCCGTCAGATCGAGCGCGGGGACCTTGACGGTGAGGGACCGCCGGGCGCGCAGCCGCATCTCGATCCACTCGTTGCTGCGGTCCCACACGGCGACGTGGTCGAAGTCGGAGGGGTCGAAGTCCGCGCCCAGCTCGCGGTCGATGACGGCCAGGACGTTCTTGTTGAAGGCGGCCGTGACGCCCTGCGCGTCGTCGTACGCGGCGACCAGGGTCGCCTCGTCCTTCACCAGGTCGGTGCCCAGCAGAAACGTATCTTCACCCGTCATGACAGCCCGTACGGACGCCAGGAACGACGCCCGCTCCTCGGGCAGCAGATTGCCGATCGTGCCGCCCAGGAAAGCGACCAGGCGCGGCTCCGGCGTCTGCGGCAGGGGCAGCTCGCGCTGGAAGTCGGCGACCAGGGCGTGCACGGTCAGCCCCGGATGGTCCGCCAGCAGGGCCCGCCCGGCCCCGTCGAGGGCGGACTCGCTGACGTCCACCGGGATGTACGTCAGCGGGGCGCCCAGCGCGTCGATCAGCAGCCGGGTCTTCTCCGAGGAGCCCGATCCCAGCTCGACCAGGGTCCGGGCCCGGGTGACGTCCGCGATGGTCTTGGCGTGTTCCTCCAGGATCTCCCGCTCCGCGCGGGTCGGGTAGTACTCGGGCAGCCGGGTGATCTCCTCGAACAGCTCGCTGCCGTGTGCGTCGTAGAACCACTTCGGCGGCAGCTGCTTCGGATCACGGGTCAGGCCGTCCGCCACATCCGCGCGCAGCGCGGCGGCCATGGCATCGGCGGGCAGGGTGCGGGTCAGGCTGAACGGGCTCACAGGTGCGGCTCCTTGAGCGGGATGAGCAGGACGTCCGCCGGATCACCGGTCAGCAGATGCCGGTCGGGGACCTCGGTCCAGCGGGGGTCGTCGTCGTACGGTTCGGACGCGACGACCAGGGAGCGGCCGGGCTCTGCGAGATACCAGAGCGTGTCGCCCCAGGCGGTGGCGGCGATGGAACGGCCGTCGGTGAGAAGGAAGTTGAGTCGGGACTCGGGGGTCAGCGAGGCCAGCCGGCCCGTCGTGTCGGCAAGAGCCTCGTCCGGGCTCGCCCCCGCCCGCAGCCGGTGCAGGGCCAGCGCCCAGGCGAGCGCCGAGTCGCAGCGGGCCTCCAGGCCGAGCAGCTCCGCCGCCGGCAGGGTGTCCGCCGCCTGCGCGACGGACCCCGGCCAGCCCTTGAGCGCCCCGTTGTGGCTGAACAGCCAGGGACCGGCGGCGTACGGCGCCGTCGCCGACTCGTCCGCCGCGCACCCGTCGGTGATGTCCCGTACGGCCCCGAGCAGTGCGCCGGAGCGCACCACCCGGGCGACGTCCGCGAACGACCGGTCCGCCCAGATCGGCCCCGCCCGCCGGTACCGGGCCGGCACGGGGTCGCCCGGCGCGTACCAGCCGACCCCGAAGCCGTCGGCGTTGACGGTGCCGTGGCGCTGCCGGCGCGGCGCCCACGACTGGCGGTAGAGCGAGTGCGGTGGCGCCATGACGACGCTGCCCAGCGGTACGGCAGGGCCGAGGTAGGCCAGATGTCGGCACATCAACGAACCTGCGCGTCGCGGGCCGTACGGAAGCCGGAGAAGATCTGGCGGCGGATGGGGTAGTCCCAGTTGCGGAACGTGCCTCGGCAGGCGACCTGGTCGACGGCGAAGGAGCCGCCCCGTAGGACCTTGCACTCGGGCCCGAAGAACACCTCGGAGTACTCCTTGTACGGGAAGGCGGCGAAACCGGGGTAGGGGAGGAAGTCGCTGGCCGTCCACTCCCAGACGTCGCCGATGAGCTGGCGCACGCCGAGTGGCGACGCCCCCTCGGGATACGAGCCGACAGGCGCCGGCCGCAGATGCCGCTGGCCCAGATTGGCGTGCCCGGGGCCCGGGTCGGCGTCACCCCACGGGTAGCGCAGGGAGCGTCCGGTGACCGGGTCGTGGCGGGCGGCCTTCTCCCACTCGGCCTCCGTGGGCAGCCGGCGGCCGGCCCAGCGGGCGTAGGCGTCGGCCTCGTACCAGCTGACGTGCAGCACGGGCTCGTCCGGCGGGACCGGCTCGGTGACCCCGAAGCGGCGGTGCAGCCACAGGTCGCCCTCGCGCCGCCAGAACAGCGGTGCGGTCACGCCGTGTTCGCGGATGTGCGCCCACCCGGCCTCGGTCCACCACCGGGGGTCGTCGTAGCCGCCGTCCTCGATGAAGTGGGTGTACGCGCCGTTGCCGACCGGCACCGTGTCGATGAAGAAGGCCGCGACATCCCGCACATGCCCGGGGCGTTCGTTGTCCAGCGCCCACGGCTCGGTCGACGTACCCATGGTGAACGGGCCGCCGGGGACGAGGACTTCGGCCGGCAGCAGCGCCGCGTCGGCGGGTGCGGGCGGCGGGGTGGGGGCGGTGAGGGCGGCGGGACCGCGCCGCAGCTGGTGGGTGATGAGCATCGTCTCGTCGTGCTGCTGCTCGTGCTGGGCGATCATCCCGAAGGCGAAACCGGCGTGGGTGAGCCGGCTGCCGCCCTCCAGGGGGCTGTTCTCCAGGATGTCCAGCACCCGGCCGCGTACGTCGGCGGCGTAGCCGTGCGCCTCCGCCGGCGGCAGCAGCGGCAGGCTGGGCCGCTCGGCGCGCGGGTGCTCGAAGGCATCGTAGATCGGGTCGATGTCGGGGCGCAGGGCCTCGCGTCCGCCGACGGTGCGGAGCAGCCACTGCTCCTCCTGGTTGCCGATGTGGGCCAGATCCCAGACCAGCGGAGACATCAAGGGGGAGTGCTGGGCGGTGAGTTCGCGGTCGTCGACACAGGTGGTGAGGGCCCGGGTGCGCTCACGGGCGGCCAGCAGCGCGTCGAGCGCGCGCCGGCGCAGCGCTTCGGTGTCGAGAGGCGGGGCGGTCACGTGTTGCTCTCCTTACGTGTGTACGCGTCGAGCACGTCGTCGGCGGGACATCGGCCCCGCAGGACATAGCGGTCGGTGAACTCGGCCACGGCCGCCTGGATCTCCGTACCCGCGCCGAGCCGGGGCAGCGCCTCCAGCGCGGCGCCGAAGCAGGTGACGGCGGTGGCGTGCAGCTCCGGATCGCTGAGCCCGAGGCGGGCGGCCGTCCGCCACAGCGGATTGCGGGGCGCGGGCGCGGCGCCCGCCGTGTCGGCCAGCGCCTTCACGGCGCGGTACGCGACCTCGGAGGCGGCCGCGTCGTCGAACAGCGCCATCGTGACGGCCAGCGGCACGATCCAGCCGTCGTCGCCGGACTGGGCGTCGATCATGCGGAGTTCGAGGTGCCCGTGCGGCCTGACCGGCGGGAACAGCGTGGTCAGGTGGTAGTCGAGGTCCGCCGTGCCCGGCGGGCGGGGCGACTTGGTGCGGACCCAATCGCGGAAGGTGAGCCCGGTGGGCGGCACGGCCCAGGGCTCGTCACCGTCCTCGTCCCGGTGCCTGTCCCCGTCCCCGTCCCCGTTCCCGCTCTCGGGCCGGACGCACAGCACCGGCGCGTCCAGCGCGTACAGCGCCCACGCGGTGCGCGGGTCGGGCCCGGCGGCCGGTGCGTTGGTGCGTTCCGCGTCGAGATCCGCCCACACCGCCTGCCGGGTGGAGCGCCAGCCGGTCGGGCGGCCCTCCCGTAGCGGCGAGTTGGCGAAGGCGGCGACCAGGACCGCGCCGAGCAGATGGGCCAGCAGCCAGCGCCGGCCGATGCTGAAGGGCCCTGGCTCCTCGGTGCCCGCGTCCAGGCAGACCTGTACGGAGGCGGAGCTGCCCATCATGATGCGGCCGGCCGCCCCGGCCCGGTCGAAGTACGACTCCATCGCGCAGTACCGCGGATGGTCCAGGAGGCGGCGCGGGGGCTGCCACGGGTCGAGGCCGGAGCCTTCCAGACCCAGACCGTGCTCCCGCAGCATGCCGCGTACGGCGGTCAGCTCGGCGGCCGTGGTCTCCACGCACGCGGTGAGTGAGCCGGCCGGGAGGGAGCTGAGCTCCAGCTGCCCGCCGGGCTCCTGGGTGAGCGCGGACCCTATCGGGAGCCCGCGCACTGCGGTGACGGCCGCCGTCAGCCGGCCGGGGTCGACGGGGATGGTCGGGTCGCGCAGGTCGCGCACGAGCCATTCCAGCTCGACACCTACGCTCTTCGGGGGGCCGTTCTTGAAGCAGATGCCGTGGATATGGGCCTCCGCCTCGTCCTCGGTGATCGGTGGGGATATCTCTGTCCGCTGACCGCTTGGCATGTCCGGGACCTCCTGTCGCAGGCGGCTTCCGTACCACCTAAGCCGTCCGGCGCCTGGCCCTCAAGAGCGCCTCCGACGAACAGCGGGGGGACAGGTGATGACGAATGGGACACCGGGGGTCCCCTGCGATCCGGCTCCCTCCAGCCTTGCGCGCCTCTCGAGCCCCCGCATCTCCGAGCCCCCCAGTCGGCTGCCGGGGCGGTGCCGGACAGGCTGGAGGCAGTCGGCCGCCCGATACGGAGGCCCGGCCGACCGGGGCCGTGGAGGGTCTTCGGGTCGAGGTAGGTCGAGGTAGGGGGCCGCGGAGGTCGCCGCCCGCCCGGTCCGGAGGCTCCGCAGGTCACCGCCGTACTCGCCGAGCACGAGCCGCGCGCCGTCACCGAGCTGGGTGGCGGTGCGCTCCCCGCAACGCCGGTAGCCGCACCGGCCGAGGGCGTCGTGGAGCGCGCGGGCCGCCGCGACGGTGCTGCCGGCCCGGATCCGCGCGCTGAGTGTGGATGCCCGCTTCCGTGGCGTACGTCCGGCCGCGCCCGGCCGGCAGCGCGCGGACCGTGTCCTCGCGGACCGTGTCCTCGCGGACCGTGTCCTCGGCGGTCAGAGCAAGCGCCCCTTCTCCACGACGTCGTACATCACACGGATGTCCTCGTCGGTCAGGTCAGAGCGGCGCTTGCGCAGGATGGCGAGCACCTGTTCCCCGGTCTCCTGTTCCTCTCCCGGGGCGGCGGCCGTGCTGAGCCATTGGCCGAGCTCCAGGGAGGTCACGTTGACCACGCCCTGGAACTCCTCCCAGAGGGCGTCCAGCTCGAGGGCGTCGATGTCCGCCATCCGGGTCAGTCCTTCCGTACGAGATCGCGGGCCGCCGTCGTGATCGCCTCCGCGTCGATACCGGCCTCGTGGAGCTGCTGCTCCGGGGTGGCGGAGCCCGGCATGGTGCGTACGGCCAGGCGCGTCAGGCGGGGCGGGCGGTGGCCGTCGAAGGCTTCGAGGACGGCGTCGGCGAGGCCGCCCTCGGCACGGTGGTCCTCGACGGTGACGAAGCGGCCGGTGAGGTCGGCGGCGGCCCGAAGGGCGTCGGCGTCGACGGGCTTGACCGAGTACAGGTCGATGACGCGGGCCGCGATGCCCTCCTCGGCCAGGCGGTCGGCGGCGGCCAGGGCCTCGTGGAGGGTGATGCCGGCCGCGATGATCGTGACCTGGTCGTGGTCGCCGGAGCGGGGGAGCTTGCTGCCGCCGACCGGGAAGTCCTCGTCGGGGCCGTAGATCACCGGGGTCTTGCCCCGGGTCGTCCGCAGGTAGCGGATGCCGTCCAGGTCGGCCATGGCGGCGGTGAGCCGGGCCGTCTGGTTGGCGTCGCAGGGGTAGAGCACGGTGCTGCCGTACAGCGTGCGGAAGGTGGCGATGTCCTCCAGGCCCATCTGCGACGGGCCGTCCTCGCCGATGGACACCCCGGCGTGGGAACCGGCGACCGCGATGCCGGCCCGGCTGACGGCGGCCATGCGGGCGAAGTCGTAGGCCCGGGTCAGGAAGGCGGCGAAGGTGGACACGTAGGGGATCCAGCCCCGCGCCTGCATGCCGACGGCGGCGGCCAGCAACTGCTGCTCGGCGATGTAGCACTCGAAGTAGCGGTCGGGGTGCTCCTTGGCGAAGAACTCCGCGCGCGTCGAGTCGCCGACCTCGCCGTCCAGCGCGACCACCTCGGCCCGCGCGGTCCCGAGGGCGGCCAGCGCCTGCCCGTACGCGTCGCGGGTGGCGACCTCGTCGCCGTTGTCGTAGCGCGGCAGTTCCACGGTGCCGCCCAGCGGGCGGTGCGGCACCCGCAGGTCGGTCGGCGGCGTCACGTGCACCCGCAGGTCCCGTACGCCGCCGAGCTCGGCGATCGCCGCCTCGGCGTCCGGCAGCGGCTTGCCGTGCGCGCCCTCGCGGTCCTGGACGGCGGCGACGCCGCGCCCCTTCATGGTGCGAGCGATGATCGCGGTCGGGCGGTCGGAGGTCGCCTGGGCGGCGGCGAAGGCACCGTCCACGGCGACGACGTCGTGGCCGTCGACCTCGATCGTGTGCCAGCCGAAGGCCTCGATACGGCGGGCGTAGGCGCCGGTGTCCCACTCGTGGCGGGTGGGTCCGCGCTGGCCGAGCCGGTTGACGTCGATGATCGCGGTCAGATGGTCCAGCTTCTCGTAGCCCGCGTGCTCGAACGCCTCCCACATCGAGCCCTCGGCCATCTCGCTGTCCCCGCACAGCACCCACACCCGGTACGGGGCGCGGTCCAGGTCGCGGCCGGCGAGCGCCAGGCCGACCCCGACGGGCAGTCCCTGGCCCAGCGAGCCGGTCGCCACGTCCACCCAGGGCAGGCGGGGCGTGGGATGGCCCTCCAGCCTGCTGCCGAGCGTGCGGTAGGTCAGCAGCTCGTCGTCGGTGATCGCGCCGGCCGCCCTGTACAGGGCGTACAGCAGGGGCGAGGCGTGCCCCTTGGAGAAGATCAGATGGTCGTTGCCCGGATGCTCGGGCCGGTCGAAGTCGTAACGCAGGTGGTTCGCGAACAGCACGGCCATCAGGTCCGCCGCCGACATCGACGACGTCGGATGCCCCGAGCCCGCCGTGTCCGACGCCCGTACGGCGTCCACGCGAAGCTGCTGTCCCAGTTCCTGTAGTTGATCGTGTCGCATGTCGCTCCCTCCGGTGAACGGTCGCCTGCCCGTGCGGATGGGGACGAAACGGCCACGTGGGCCGCCGGCGGGGCGGGCGCAGCGGCGCGGTACTCCCCGGGCGGACCAACGTGCCGTCAGCGCGCGAAGGGTCCCGTGGCATCCTGCGGGCATGGACGACGACGCAGCGGAGTTCGAGGAGCACCGTCCCCGGATGTTCGGCCTCGCGTACCGCATGCTCGGCTCGGCGAGCGAGGCCGAGGACGCCGTGCAGGACGCGTACCTGCGCTGGAACGGAGCCGACCGCTCCGCCATCGCCCGGCCTGCGGCATGGCTGACCAAGGTCACCGCCAACCTCTGCCTGAACCGGCTGACCTCCGCCCGCGCCCGGCGCGAGACGTACGTCGGCCCCTGGTTGCCCGAACCGGTCCTGACCGGCGAGCCGGGGCCCCTGGAGGCGGCAGAGCAGCGCGAGTCGGTCTCGATGGCGCTCCTGACGCTGATGGAACGGCTGGCGCCCGCCGAGCGCGCGGTCTTCGTCCTGCGCGAGGCCTTCGGGCACAGCCACCGCGACATCGCCGGCATCCTCGGCATCGGAGAGGCCAACTCCCGCCAGCTGCACCGCCGCGCCCACCAGCGGATGGCCGAGGACCGGCGGCGGTTCGAACCGACGGAGGAACACCGGCGCGAGATGGTCGAGCGGTTCCTCGACGCGGCCCGGGGCGGCGACCTCGCCGGCCTGGAATCGCTCCTGGCCGAGGACGTCATCGCCTGGTCCGACGGCGGCGGCAAGGTCACCTCCGCCCGCCGCCCCGTCCTGGGGCGCGCCAAGGTCGCCCGGTTCATGGCAGGCCTCTTCCGCGGCGCCGACCCCGACACCGTCGTCGCCGTCGCCGAGGTCAACGCGGCTCCCGCTCTCCTCGCGCTGCTGGCCGGGCACGTCATCGGTGTCCTCGTCCCCGAGATCGACTCCGGGGGGATCGCGGCCATCCGTACGGTCACCAACCCCGACAAGCTCGGATACCTGGCGGCGCAGCTCCGTCAGCGCCCCAGCAGCTCCTCGCGGCCCTGGGTGCGATAGCGGGCCAGCAGGGCGGCACGGTCCGCTTCGGTCAGCGGACGGTAGGCCGCGCCGCACGGGCCCGCGCCGGGCGGCGACCACCACACGGGGTCGGCGCACCGGAATCCCTCGCGCCGCAGTCGTGCCCGGTGCACCTTGTTGGTCGCGGTGACCGGCATACGCGGCACGATCCGTATGAACCGGGGCGCGGTCTTCGTACCCAGGTCCGGCTGCGCGGCCAGGAAGTCGCTGAAGGCGGCCGGGTCGAACGGGGCCGAGCCGTCCCGCAGGGCGACGGCGGCCATGACCTGGTCGCCGGAGACCGGGTCGGGGACGGCGTGGACGGCGACGGCGGCGGCCGGCGGGAAGCGGGCGAGGATGTTCTCGATGAGTGCGGCGGCGAGGTTCTCGCCGTCGACCCGCAGCCTGTCGTCGGCGCGCCCGGCGAAGTGGAAGTACCCGTCGGGGTCGCGGAAGAAGAGGTCGCCGGTCCAGTACCAGCCGAGGCGGGTGCGTTCCGCGACGGCGGCGCCGTTCTTCCAGTAGCCCTCGAAGAGGCTGCGGCCCCGGTTGACCAGCTCGCCTATCGCCTCGTCGCCGTTCAGCAGGCGGCCGGCGCCGTCCAGTACCGCGCGCGGCCGCTCGTCGCCGGTCGCCGGGTCGACCACGGCCAGGTCGGCGCCGGGCGCGGCCCGCCCGACCGCGCCGGGCGGGGTGCCGGGGGAGTGCTGGATCGCGGCGCCGCCCTCCGACGAGCCGTAGCCCTCGGTGAGCGGCACCCCGAAGCGGTCCGCGAAGCGCGCCGCGTCCACCGCGCCGGCCTCGGTACCGAAGCCGTGCCGCAGGGTGTGGTCGCGGTCGTCGGGCCGTTCGGGGGTGGCCAGCAGGTACTGGACGGCGCGGCCCACATAGGTGAAGTAGGTGGCGCCGTAGGCCCGTACGTCGGGCAGGAAGGCGGACGCCGAGAAGGAACGCCGCAGTGCCACCGCCGCGCCGCCGGCCAGCGCGGGCGCCCAGTTGGCCATCACGGCGTTGCCGTGGAAGAGCGGCATGCAGACGTAGTGCACGTCGTCCGGGCCCAGGCCGAAGTGCGCGGCCAGCGACCGCCCGGCGTTCGCGAGCCTGCCCTGCGAGCAGATCACCGCCTTGGGCGAGCCGGTCGAGCCGGAGGTGAAGTACAGCAGCAGGCGCGTGCCGGGGCCCGGATTCCGTACGGGCGGCTCAGCGCCCGCGTACGGCGCCAGCAGGGCCTCGTACGCCGGGTCGTCCACGACGAGCACCCGCTCCGGGGCCAGCCCCAGGTCGAGTCCGGCCAGCAGTGGCAGGTGGGCCCGCTCGGTCACCAGCACCGCGCACTCGGTGTGGGTGATGTCGCGGGCCAGTTCGGCGCCGCGCCGGGTCGGGTTGACGCCGACGACGGACGCACCGGCGAGTGCGGCGGCGCTCAGCCACAGCGGATACTCGGGCACATTGGCCAGCAGCAGCCCCACATGCGGCTCGCGTCCGGCCGGCAGCAGATCGGCCAGAAACGCCGCCCGGGCGGCCGCTTCCGCGGCCACCCGGTGATGGCTGAGCACGTGGTCCCGGTATTTCAGGCCGGGGCGGTCATCGCCCCATCGCGCCAGCACCAACTCCGCGACGGTCTCCATGCCGCCGCACGATAGCTGACGCGTCGTCAGATGTCAGGACTGCTGCGCCGCTTCACTGACCGACTTGCGGACCTCGTCCATGTCCAGCGCCTTCGCCTGCTCGATCACGCTCTCCAGCGCCTGCTCGGGCAGCGCGCCCGGCTGGGCGAAGACCGCGATGCGATCGCGCACGACCATCAGCGTCGGAATCGACTGGATCTCAAAGGCCGCCGCCAGCTCCGGCTGCGCCTCGGTGTCGACCTTCGCGAAGACCGCGTCGTCGTGGCGCTCCGAAGCCGCGTCGTACACCGGGGCGAACATCCGGCACGGGCCGCACCAGGACGCCCAGAAGTCGATCAGAACGAAGTCGTTCTGCGACACGACCTCGTCGAAGTTGTCCTTGGTGAGCTCAATGGTGCTCATACGTCCCTTACCTGCTTCCGGGTCGTCGGTCGGTACCCACTGGCGGGAACGAAACGGATCCGCACCCTATTCCGGCGCTCGGCGAGGGGCCGGGAGCAGCCCCTACGGGACCACCGTCACCGGCCAGCGCCCCGCCTTCACGAGGCGGACGGCGACGGAGCCGATGATGCGGTGGCCGGCCTGCTCGGAGGCGCCGACGACGACGGCGTCGGCCTTGAGCTCGTCGGCGGCCTTCGCGAGCCCGTTGAAGGGGTCGCCGGTGAAGGTGTGGAATTCCCAGCGGAGCTGGAAGACTCCTTCGATCTGGGCGGCGGCGCGGCGGATCTCGGTGACGAGCTGCTCGGCGATCTCGCCGGTGGCCTCGGCGACGGGGGCGCCGAAAGCGGCGCCGGCGCTGATGACGGGTTGTACGTAGACGATGGCGAGCAGAGCGTTCTGCCGCCGGGCGAGCCCGGCGGCGTACGCCGCGGCCTTCCAGGACGATTCGGAACCGTCAACGCCCGTCACGATGACCTTCGGGCCGTCCGTACCGCGCTCGAATGGCGCGGGCACCTTGTTCTCGTCCTTCACGCCCCGAGGCTATCGCTTGGCGCGGGCGGCGTGTTGATCGGGGACGGGCTCGGCCGGAGCGGCCTGCGGGGCCCCGCCGCCGGTCCGCAGGACGATCGCGGTGAGCAGGGCCGCGGCGAGCATGAGCCCGGCGCCGGTGGCGAAGGCGAGGTGGTAGCCGCCGGTGAGCGCGGTGGCCGTGTCGTGGCCGGAGCCGAGCAGGCGGTCGGTACGGGAAGCGGCCAGGGTGCTGAGGACGGCGAGGCCGAGGGCGCCGCCGACCTGCTGCGTGGTGTTGGCCAGGCCGGACACGAGCCCCGAGTCGCCGGGCGTCGCGTCCGCCATGGCGAGGGTGGTGATCGTGGGCAGCGCCAGGCCCGCCCCTGCGCCCAGCAGCAGCAGGGCGGGCAGGACGTGCGCACCGTAACCGCCCTGCGCGGGAAGCCGGGTGAGCAGGACGAAGCCGCCGGCGAGCAGCAGCAGGGCGGCCGCCATCACGGTCCGCAGGCCGAACCGGGCGATGAACCGGGCGGCGAGGAAGAGCGAGGTGGCCCCGATCGCGAGGGTGATCGGCAGGAAGGCGACACCGGTGCCGACGGCGTCGTACCCCAGCACCCGCTGCAGATACAGCGCGACCAGGAACTGGAAGCCGAACATCGGCGCCACCATCACCGCCTGGACAAGATTGGCTCCCGCCACATTGCGTGACCGGAAGATCCGCAGCGGGAGCAGTGGATGGGCGGCGTGAGCCTGGCGCAGGACGAAACCGGCGAGCAGGGCGACCGACACCGCGCCGAGGCCGAGCGTGCGCGCCGAGCCCCAGCCGAAGTCGGCGGCCTTGACGATGGTGTAGACGCCCAGCATCAGCGCCGCCGTGACCAGGGCCGCGCCGATCGCGTCGGCGCCCCGGCGGAGCCCGACGCCGTGGTCGGGGTCGAGCACGCGCCCGGCGAAGAGGGCGGCGGCTACGCCGATGGGGAGGTTGACGAAGAAGATCCAGTGCCAGCTGATGACCTGGGTGAGCACGCCACCGGCGATGACCCCGATCGACGCGCCCGCGGAGCCGACGAAGCTGTAGACGGCGATCGCCTTGGACCGCTCGCGCGGTTCCGTGAAGATCGCGACGATCATGCCGAGGGTCACGGCCGAGGCCATGGCGCCGCCGACGCCCTGCAGGAAGCGGGCGGCGATCAGTGTGCCGGGATTCGTGGACACCCCGCACAGCAGCGAGGCCGCGGTGAAGACACCGAGCCCCGCGATGAAGACCCGCTTGCGGCCCAGGAGGTCACCGAGTCGCCCGCAGAGCAGGAGCAGACCGCCGAAGGCGATCAGGTAGGCGTTGACGACCCAGGTCAGATGCGACTGCGAGAAGCCGAGATCGCTCTGGATGGACGGCAGGGCCACATTCACGATGGTGCCGTCCAGGATCACCATCAGCGTGCCTGCGCACAGGACGAAGAGCGCCGGCCACCGTGGGGCGGCGGTCGCGGGGACGTGCTGGGGCATGGGGTCGCCTCCTGGTCGGTGAAGTACCAGGAAGGACGCTACCAGATTGTTTTGTAAGGGACTATCTACTTCGGACTTACTTTCGCGACTGCCGGGCCCGCCGCACCTGACGCTCGGACGCCACGGGCTCCGCGAGATGCCCGTTCACCAGGCGCACGAGTGCCGAGGCGAACGCCTCCCGCTCCTGCTCGGGCAGCGCGCCGAGCACGTCGCTGTGCACGTGGTCGGTGATCTCCCGGCCCGCCTCGACGGCCTTGCGGCCCTCCTCGGTGACCCGGATGATGCGCGCCCTGCGGTCGGTGGGCGACGGGACCCGCTCGGCCAGGCCGGCCTTCTCCAGCTCGTCGACGGTCACGACCATCGTGGTCTTGTCGAGCCGGGACAGCTCCGCCACCTGCGCCTGGGTGAGACCGCCGGGCAGGGCGTGGGCGAGCACGCAGAAGCCGCGCGGTGAGATGTCCAGCTCGCCCAGCGCCGCTGTCGTCTGCGTGGTCAGCACATGCGCCGCGTGCTGGAGCATGCCCGTCAGATCCAGGCCGGCCGACACGGGCTGCGGGGGTGTTTGTGCGGTGGTCATGGATCGAGCGTAACAAGATAGGTCTGCTACGGGACTATTCGCGTCCGGGACGATTTTGCGTGTCGCAGTCCGCGTCACGGCAGGGGCTGCGGCGGCTTCGGGCCGTCGTAACGGCCGACGGGACGCATGCGCAGAGGCGGCTCGGCGTACTCCTCGAGGGCGTGGGCGATCCAGCCGGCGGTGCGGGCGACGGCGAACACCGTTTCACCGGCCTCGGCGGGCATGGCGGAGGAGACGGACAGCACGGCGAGGGCGAGGTCGACGTTGGCGTGCAGCGGAGTGTGCCGGGCGGCGGTCTCGACGACGTCGCGGGCCGCGGCGAGGGCGGGCGCGGCCTGCGGCACCGCGTCCAGGAGCCGGAAGAGCATCCGGGCCCGGGGGTCGTCGCCGGAGTACAGGCGGTGACCCAGCCCCGGCACGCCCCGCCCGGTGCGGAGGTGGTCCGCGACCACCGGGGCCGCCCCGCCCCGCTCCAGCACCTCGACCAGGAAGCGGTGCGCGAGCCCGCTCGCGGCGCCGTGCAGCGGGCCCTCGAGGGCGCCGAGCCCCGCCGAGACGACCGCGTACGGGTGGGCCCGGGCCGACGCGGCGACCCGGACGGCGAGGGTGGAGGCGGCGAGGTCGTGGTCGATGAGCAGGGCGAGTGCCGCGTCCAGCACGCGCAGTGACGCATCTTCAGGAGTGCGCTCGGTCAGCCGGGACCACAGCCGCCACGCCAGCCGGCCCTCCCCCCGGTGCGGCCGCCCGGCCGGCGGCAGCGCGTCGACCAGGGTCGGGATGAGGCTGCGGGCGCTGCCGAGCACGGCCTCCGGGGACAGGTCGAAGCGCAGCGGATCGGCAGCGGCCGCCGCGATGGCCGTGACCCGCAGCCGGTCCATGGGGCCGCTGTGCGCGGGGAGCGCGGCCACGGAGCGGCGGGCGGCGGCCAGCGTCCGCTCCGGCGAGGTGAAGCGGGTGCCGGGCCGCATCACGCCGGTCCACAGCCACTCCGCGATCTCCTCGTAGCCGTAGCGCTCGGCCAGTTCGGTCGCGTCGACGCCGCGGAAGTAGTACCGGTCCTGGTCGATCAGGGTGATGCCGGTACGGATGGCCCCCAGGGCCCCTGCCCCCGGCCCCGCTCCGGCCCCCGACGCCGGTGTGTCGTCCCCCGGACGCCGGGCGGAACGTCGCGCCAGCGCCTCGACCTCCTTCGCGTCGAAGGTGCTGCCGCGCCCACCGGTCGCGCGACGGCTGGTCAGCAGCCCGCGGCTGACGTACGCGTACACCGTCTCGGGCTTGACGCCGAGCCGCTCGGCAGCCTCCCGCGTGGTCAGCCTCGTTGATTGATCCGCCATGGGTCCCATCCCATCACACATTGATTGAATCAATGTTGACATGCATTGAGTCAATCATAGACATTCATATCAACATCAAGGGAGGAACCACCATGTCGATCACCGACGTACCGCGCGGCCTCAAGGGCGTCGTCGTCACCGAGACCGAAATCGGCGACGTACGCGGCAGCGAGGGCTTCTACCACTACCGCCAGTACTCGGCCGTGGAACTCGCCCGGACCCGCACCTTCGAGGACGTCTGGCACCTGATGGTCCACGGCGCACTGCCCGACGCCGCCGAGCGCGCCGCCTTCACCGCCCGCACCGCCGCCCTGCGCCACCTGCCGGCCGACGTCAGCGACGCGCTCCCCGCCATCGCCCGCTCCTGCGCGTTGAGCGGCCCGCTCACCGGCCTGCGCACCGCGCTCTCCCTCTGCGGGGCCTCGGCCGGACTGCGCCCGCTGTACGACATCGATGCCGACCGGCGCCGCGGCGACGCCATCGCCGCCTGCGCCGCCGTGCCCACCCTGCTCACCGCCCTGCACCGGATCGGCCAGGGCCTGGCGCCGGTCGAACCCCGCGACGACCTGCCGTACGCCGAGAACTACCTCTACATGCTCACCGGCGAGGAGCCCGACCCCGTCCGGGCCAGGGCGGTCGAGCAGTACCTGATCTCCACCGTCGACCACGGCTTCAACGCGTCCACCTTCACCGCCCGCGTCATCACCTCCACCGGTGCCGACCTCGCCGCCTGCCTCGTCGGTGCCGTCGGCGCCCTGTCCGGCCCCCTGCACGGCGGCGCCCCCAGCCGCGCCCTCGACACCCTCGACGCCATCGGCACCCCGGACCGTATCGACCCCTGGATCCGCGAACTCGTCCTCTCCGGCGACCGCGTCATGGGCTTCGGCCACCCCGTCTACACCACCGAGGACCCCCGCTCCCGCATGCTCAAGCAGATCGCCCGCGGCTTCGGCGGCCCCCTCGTCGACTTCGCCGTCCAGGTCGAGGAGCGCGTCGAGGCGATCCTCGCCGAGCTCAAGCCCGGCCGCGAACTGCACATCAACGTGGAGTTCTACGCCGGTGTGGTCATGGAACTCTGCGGTCTGCCGAGGGAGATGTTCACTCCGACCTTCGCCTGTGCCCGCGTCGTGGGCTGGAG